>CANFWR010000057.1 GCA_947450865.1 Cytophagaceae bacterium | reverse complement strand
GATTATAAATCACACGGATTCTCCGCTAATTATGCCGCTTTAACGAAAGATAAAAACACCGAGTTTACGTTCAAAGTAGGAGCATTTTACGATACCTACATGGCTATTCTTCCAGCGGAATTGCGGCCTTTGACTTATCCATCCGGAGCAGAAGGAGATAAACGTGGTATCGATTATAAGCCTAGAAATTCGTTTAACGCCTCTTTTGGCCTATCTCAAGTAATTAATCAACGCCTCCAAGTAATGGCAATTTTTGAACCAAGTTATCAGGAAGGTTTGTTAAGTACTCCTTTTCATCGGGTTTACTTTACGAATGGGAATGAAACTTTGGAAAAATTGCCAGGAAATCGATTTAAACTACCTATCGGGTTGCGTTTGAGTTATTTTATGGGGGACCAAACCGTAATTCGTGCCTTCTACCGCGCTTATATGGATGACTGGGGAATGACGGCACATACTGCAAACTTGGAAGTACCTTTTAAGGTGACACCCTTCTTTTCAATCAGCCCTTTTTATCGATTTAATTCCCAGTCGGCTGTTAAATATTTCAAACCTTATGCGGAACATCTGACATCTGAATCCTTCTATACGTCTGATTACGATTTATCTGCTTTCACCAGTCAATTTGTGGGGGCAGGTCTTCGCTTAGCAACTCCTGGTGGGATTTTGGGCATACCTAATTGGAATTCCTTAGAAGTCCGCTACGGTTATTATTCGCGTTCGAATGGAATGGTGGGTCATAGTGTGACTGTTCACATTAAAATAAAATAGGCTTCGGCCTTTTTTATTTACTTCATTCATCGTAATATTGCAATGTAATAATTAAACAAATGGGAATTACCAAAACAGACCTCTTTACAGAAGAACAAAATGCGATTGCGCAGATGGCCAAAGTACTCGGGCATCCTGCACGCGTCGCTATTTTGCAGTATTTGGTGAAATCCAATACCTGTATCAACGGAGATTTAGTTCAAGAATTAGGTTTGGCTCAAGCTACCGTTTCCCAGCATCTCCGAGAACTGAAGGAGGTAGGATTTATCCAAGGAACTATAGAAGGCGTTTCTGTTTGCTATTGCATTAACCCAGAAAAGTGGTCAGAGTTTAGCCAGCTTTTTGGGGAGTTTTTCGAACATTATTTTGTTGCACAAAAATCTAACTGTTGTTAATATGAGCTTTCCACGAATGCACGTCTCCCTGTATGTCAGCAATTTAGCGGCATCGGTGAATTTTTATTCGACTTTTTTCGGCCAGCCAGCCACGAAAGTGAAGCCAGGTTATGCGAAATATGTGTTAGATAGCCCATCTTTGATCATATCATTTATAGAAAATCCGGAGCGTGTTCAGGCTAACTTTGGCCATCTAGGTTTTCAAGTAGAAACTTCGGAAGAGATGAATGCCCGTTTAGAAGTGGCTAGAAAACAAGGGATTGTTTCCCAAGAAGAAATAGGGACATCCTGCTGCTATGCCGTTCAAGATAAGTTCTGGGCAACCGATCCCGATGGTGTTCAATGGGAAGTGTATTATTTCCACGAAGACGCAGAATTCAATGACCCACACTACGCTGCACAGGATGCCTCAGCTTGCTGCATGCCGCCAGTAGCAGTGGCTGAAGAAAAACCAAAATTAAAAATTGCCGAAGTGCAAGCCGCAAACGCATGTGCTCCAGGCTCAGGATGTTGTTAATATGAAGGATACGTTAAACCAAAATTTGGACCAAATTCTCTCCCTCGACATCCCAGCCGAGCGCCGAGAAATACTGCAAGTCTTGATTGATTACATTAAAGACAAACGCAAAAAAGAACAGCCGATTCGTCTGAATTTTATCTGCACGCACAACTCGCGCCGCTCCCAATTCTCACAAGTCTGGGCCCAAACCGCTGCTGACTATTTCCAAATCCCTGCTCAATTTTATTCAGGTGGGGTAGAGGTTACGGCCTGCAATGAACGCACCGTGGCTTCCTTAGAGCGTATGGGTTTCATCGTGTCTAAACATGGCCATTCCAACCCGATTTATTTCGCATTGCATACTCAGGATTCGCGTCCCATCATCCTTTTTTCGAAATTGTATGATGACGTCATCAACCCGCACGGCATTTTTGCCACGGTGATGACCTGCTCACACGCTGACGAAAATTGTCCTTTTATTCCAGGAGCAGAAGCTCGCATTCCAATTCGTTATGAGGATCCTAAAGCCTTTGATGACACCTCTGAGGAGGCTGCGCAATACGATGCAAGATCGAGGCAGATAGCTGGGGAGATGTTTTATGTGTTTTCGAGAGTATCAATCTAGATTTCTTTTGCAGTTAATTTACAGGTATTTCTGAAAATGTCCTTCGAAATATTTTCGCGAAATACCTGTAAATTAGCTTGCAAAAAGTAAATCTTTCTTTCATTCTTCGAAGCTGAATTCTGAAATCTACGAGGTGTGATCTCTTACCACTAACCACTTCCCCTTCACCTTCTTCATCAATAACGTAAAATAGCCACCCACATCACCCACGGTTGGTCTTGTCAAATGCCAGCGGCCTAATACCCACGCGGTCTTTCCTGCGGTTATATCTACTTCTTGAATGTCAAAATTCAAAGTGCCCATTGTCTCGCGATTGGGATACGATTTTAAATAGCGTTGAAGCGTAGCCTCCCAGCCAGACACCACGCCAGCCTTTCCGACGAACTTTAGGTTAGGGGATTTCTCGTAGTATTCCATAAAACCCTCAATATCGCCCTTGTTCCACAGTTTAATCTGAGTTTGCAGGACAGACTTGATATCGTTTTCGTCTTTATTTGTTTGAGCAAAAAGGAAAGAGGGGATGAGGAGGAGGAGGTAGAGTAGTGTTTTCATTTTGTAAATATATTAATAAAGAATAAAGCACAAAGCATAAAGAATAAAGTAGGAATCCCCTTTGGGGATGAATTCTGAACTGTTTCCTGCGGACTAATTCCCTGCTGACTTTATTCTTTATGCTTTATTCTTTGTGCTCTAAAAACCGGGATTTCGTCTCAATTTTGCCCTAACAATTTTTAAAATCCGATTATTGTATCATTTTTGTAGAATAATAAATTAGACCTATGATTAAGAAAATTACGCTAGCCATTTTACTGGCTTTACCTGTGCTTTCTTCGCTTGCGCAGGCTCCCGATGAAAATCGTTTTGTGAAGTCTGTTTTGGTAGACAAATTAGACGAACCGATGGAGTTTACCTTTTTGCCCGATGGGCGAATCCTGTTTGTGGAACGTAAAGGGGATGTGAAGTCCTATGATACGAAGACCAAAGAAACGAAAACAATCGCTCACTTAAATGTGAACACGAAATACAAGAACCGTTTAGGTCAAGAGCGTGTGGCAGAGGAGGGATTGATGGGAATTGTTTTGGACCCTAACTTCAGCAAAAATCACTGGTTATACCTTTATTATGCGCATCCGACGGAGACGAAGCACATTTTGGCTCGTATGGAATTGCGTGGTGATGAGTTGTTAGTAGAACAACAAAAAGTGCTTTTGGAGGTTCCTACACAACGCGAGGAGTGCTGCCATACGGGTGGAGGAATGGTTTTTGACAAATCTGGAAACTTATTCTTAACCGTAGGAAATAATACAAGTAACAGTAATTCAGATGGTTATGCTCCTATCGATGAGCGTCCAGGTCAAGCGTATTGGGATGATCAACGTGGTGCATCGAATACGAATGATTTACGCGGAAAGATTTTACGCATTCACCCAGAGGCGAATGGCACGTATACGATTCCAAAAGGCAATTTATTCGCACCAGGTACGCCTAAGACGAAGCCAGAAATTTATACGATGGGTCACCGTAATCCTTGGAGACCGAGTATCGACTCAAAAACGGGTTTCTTATATTGGGGTGAAGTAGGTCCAGATGCGTCAGTAGATTCAGAAAAAGGTCCGCGTGGCTATGATGAATTTAATCAGGCCAAAGGTCCAGGCTATTACGGTTGGCCTTATTTCATCGGAAACAACCAAGCCTATGCGGATGTGAACTTTGAGACGATGGCCATTGGACCTAAATTCAATCCAGCAGCTCCAGTAAACGAATCCCCTAACAACACCGGTTTACGTGAATTGCCTCCAGCAACGAAGGCGATGATTTGGTATCCTTATGGAACTTCAGATGAGTTCCCATTAGTGGGTTCTTCAGGTCGTTCTGCGACGGGTGGTCCGGTCTTCAGAAAGGCGGATTTTGCGGGCGCAAAACGTGCGTTCCCAGCATATTATGAAGGAAAATGGTTAATCGTGGAGTTTATGCGTGGTTGGATTATGTCGGTTACGTTAGACGAAAAAGGAGATTACAAGTCAATGGAGCGCTTTATGCCCTCTACGACTTTTGGTTCTGCGATCGATATGGACTTCAGTCCTGAAGGAGATTTATATGTATTAGAATATGGTTCAGCTTGGTTCCGAGGAAATGACAATGCTCGTTTAGTGAAGATTGAATACCAAGGAGGAAATCGCAAGCCGTATGTGGAAGCATCTTCAGCTAAGAAGGCAGGTGCAGCGCCATTTACTACTACTTTATCGGCGGATGGAACGAAAGATTTCGATGGAGATAAATTGACCTATTCTTGGACAGTGAAGAAAGCAGGCAAATTCGTGAAGAATTTAGCGGGTGCTAATCCAACCTTGCAATTGAAAGATGCGGGTAAATACGAGGTGACTTTGAAAGCGGCAGATCCTAAGGGATTATCGAATACAGCTTCTTTGGAAATCTTAGTAGGTAACGAAGCGCCCGTAGTGGACATCGCAGTAGAAGGAAATAAATCGTTCTATTTCGAAGGCCAACCGGTGAAATACGAGGTGAAGGTAGAAGATAAAGAAGACGGAACATTAGGCAAGGGCATCGCGGCTGAGGCTGTGGCAGCGACCGTGGATTATGTAGCGTCAGGTTACGATCCGATCGAGATGGCGCAATCGCACCGCAAGGCAGATAGCGATTTATTTGCTTCGGCCGGTCTACGTTTGATCAATGCGAGTGATTGTAAATCTTGCCACCAAATGTCTGTGCGCTCTGTAGGGCCATCTTACAAAGAAGTGGCTGAGAAATACAAAGGCCAAGATATGGTAGAGAAACTTTCTGACAAGGTAATCGCTGGTGGAATGGGCGTTTGGGGAGAACACGCGATGTCTGCTCACCCGAGCATTTCGAAAGCGGATGCGAAAGCGATGGTGAATTATATCCTTAGTTTAGGCGATGCCAAAGCAAGTAATGCCATCACTACTTCAGGAACCTTAGGTTTGAAAAAGCCAGCGGATCAATCGTCTTCAAAAGGGGTATTCGTGGTTCGCGCGACTTATTTAGATAAAGGAAACAAGAAGATGGCTCCAGTTCAATCAGAGAAATGGTTGTTCTTGCGTCACCCAGCCTTGAACGTGGAGAAAGCAGATATGACGAAAGGCATTTTGCAATTAATCACGCCAGGTCGTTCGACGAATATGGTGGGCCAAAATCCACACTTGGGCTATAAAGATTTAGATTTGACAGGAATCTCGACCATCGAAATTTCGGCATCAGCACAAGCGCGTTCTAACGCAGCGGGTGGTGTGATTGAAATCCGTTTGGATTCACCTACCGGAACGTTGATTGGCCAAACGGCTCCAATCGAAGTTTCACAAGGTGGATTTGGTGGACCTCCTCCAGCAGCGGCAACGCCAGGAAAGGGTGCGCCACTAGGAACAGGAGTAGCTGCTCCAGCTTCAGCGCCTGCACCAGCAGCAGCAGCAGCGGCACCAGCGGGTCAAGCGCCTCGAAGAATGAATGGTCCAGCTGCCCAAAAAGTAGCCATCCAAGCAACTTCAGGTTCTCATGACCTGTATTTTGTAGCAGTAAATCCGAAAGCAACAGAACAACAAATTGTCGTTCAGATTTCAGGTATTGAAATGAAAAAATAGTCTTTCGATTATAGTAATTCTGGGGTCCTCTCTGCTTTAATAGAGAGGACCCCTTTTTTATGCGCTATCTATTCTTTTTGTTGTTGATTTCTGGCTCCTTATTTGGCCAAAAAAACATCACCACCGCTTCCGATGCCACGGCGCCTCTCCATGCATTACAACCAGATTATCCTACACCTTACGGTGCACCTACGGCTGAAAATATCCAAAAAACCATCGACCGCGTTTTTACTTATTTAGAAACGGCGACTCCTGATCGTTTTGTGGATAAGACGAGTGGCGCAGAGGTGAAAACATATAATGCCAATGCTATTTTTAGTAAGGGGGACTTTCGACCTATTTCCTATGAATGGGGCGTGACTTATTCCGGAATGCTTGCTTTAACGGAAGTGACCGGGGATGTGAAATACAAGAACTATGTGTTTAATCGCCTTAATCTGATTAATTCGGGTGTTCCAGAGGCCATTAAAATTCTAGCGGAACAATCACACGTATTGAAAGGACTAGTTCACCCTCGCGCTTTGGATGACATAGGAGCGATGGGAATGGCGGTGATTAAGGCGAAAAAAGCCGGATTTACGACCGATATGTCCTACATCACGAAGCGTGCTTCGGATTTTATCTTGAAAGAAGAGCACCGTTTACTTGATCGCACATTAGTGCGTATTCGTCCTCTGCGAAACACGATGTGGCTTGATGATGTCTATATGGCTATTCCAGCTTTATTGCAATTAGGGGAATACGAGGAGGCGGTTTTTCAATTCAAAGCTTACCAAAAGCGGATGTTTAATCCAACCCTGAATATTTACATGCACGGTTATTTAGTCGACGCCACGGAGCATCCGGAATTTCACTGGGGCCGCGCGAATGGCTGGGCCTTATTAACCAATTGCGAATTATTGGAGTATTTGCCGGCGAATCACCCGGCTCGTCCGGAAATTTTGGGACAATTGAAAAATCACTTGAAAGGCTTGATGGCTTTGCAGGATGGAACGGGATTTTGGCATCAATTATTGGACAAAAATGATTCCTATTTAGAGACTTCGTGTACCTCCATTTATACCTATGTGATGGCCAAAGGCATTAACAAAGGTTGGCTCGATCCTAAAATCTACGGTCCTGCAGCGATTTTAGGTTGGAATGCAGTCAATACGAAAGTAAACGAAAAGGGACAGGTGGAAGGGACTTGCGTGGGTACAGGCTTAGCTTGGGATCCCGCTTTCTACTATCACCGACCTATTTCCCCCTTTGCGGCACACGGATATGGCCCTGTTTTATTAGCCGGCGCTGCGATGATGGATTTAGTGAAACATCACACTTACCAAATCAATGATTCTGCCGTACATTTGAAATAATTATGAAAAACAGTTTTGATTTAACGGGTAAAATAGCGCTAGTCACGGGTTGTAAGCGAGGAATCGGAATGGCGATGGCGCTTGGATTAGCGGAGGCTGGAGCAGATATTATTGGTGTTTCGGCTAATTTAGAATTAGCGGGTTCTCAGGTGTCTAAATCAGTGGAAGCTTTAGGTCGTCAATTCAAAGCCTACCAAGCGGACTTCTCGAATCGCGATTCGCTATATGCTTTTATAAAGCAATTGAAAGCGGACTATCCCCGCATCGATATCTTAGTGAATAACGCAGGAACGATTTTGCGCAATCCGGCGGCGGAACATTCGGATGAGTTTTGGGATGAGGTGTTGGAAGTCAATCTTTCGTCTCAGTTTATTTTGAGCCGCGAAATCGGTTCTCGGATGATCGCTCAAGGCAGTGGTAAAATTATTTTCACGGCTTCTCTATTAAGCTTTCAAGGTGGCATCAACGTTCCCGGATATGCTGCCAGCAAAGGCGGTATTGCACGTTTAACGATGGCCTTAGCGAATGAGTGGGCTAGTAAAGGAGTAAATGTGAACGCGATTGCTCCGGGTTATATTTCCACTGATAACACGACGGCATTGCGCGAAGATAAAGACCGCAGTGCTTCTATTTTAGGACGAATTCCGGCGGGAAGATGGGGGGAACCAGAAGACTTTAAGGGTCCAGTGGTGTTCTTAGCATCTGAAGCCTCTAACTATGTACACGGAACCATTTTGACCGTTGATGGCGGCTGGATGGGACGGTAGCAAATTTCAAAGACCAAATAGCAAAGTTCAAAGAGCAATGATTTGAACTTTGCTCTTTGAACATTAACCTATGAACTTTGAACTTTGGTCTTTGAACTTTGAAAACATGAAAAAACTAACTCTAATTCTCACCCTCCTCTCCACCTCCCTTTTCGCACAGAAAATCGATGTGGATAAACAAATCGCTTTAGCTGGTCAACAATACCAATTGATGTTAGCGGCACGACCGGATACCAGCACCACGATTCACTCGGCAAACCACGATGGCACCTATAGTAACAAGCCCTCTAAGTGGTGGTGTTCAGGTTTCTTCCCAGGGGGACTTTGGTTCTTGTATGAAAAAACCAAAGACCCGAAATGGGAATCTGCAGCTCGTTTATGGACTGCCGCGGTGAAGAAAGAGCAGTTTAATACAGGGACGCATGATTTGGGATTCATGATGTATGATTCTTTCGGGAATGGTTTGCGTTTAACAAAAGATCCGGAATACAAGAAGGTATTGATTCAGTCTGCTAAATCTCTAGCGACGCGTTTCGATCCCAAAATCGGTTTAATTAAGTCTTGGAATGGTTTCAAAGGAGGCTATCAATATCCGGTGATCATCGATAATATGATGAACTTGGAATTGTTGTTCTGGGCATCGCGCGAGACGGGGGATCCACGTTTTAAGGAGATCGCGATTATTCACGCGGATAATACGATGAAGCATCATTTTAGACCAGACTTTTCGAGCTATCACGTGATTTGCTATGATGTGGATGGAAAGGTTTTGGCCAAAAAACAACACCAAGGCTACCAAGACGAGTCTACCTGGACGCGCGGACATGCCTGGGCAATGTATGGCTACGTGGAAATGTACCGCAATACGAAGGATAAAAAATACCTCGACTTCGCGCAAAAAATCTCTGATTTCTACTTGAATCACCCGAATATGCCGTCTGATAAGATTCCGTATTGGGATTTCTATGCACCTAACATTCCAACGGAGGAGCGCGATGCTTCTGCGGGTGCGATTGCGGCTTCTGCCTTGCTAGAATTGAGTACCTATTCAGGAGAAAAAGGCAAGCGTTATTACGCAGATGCAGTGAAGATGTTAGAATCACTTTCGTCGCCAGCCTACCGTGCGGCTTTGGGTGAAAATAACCACTTCTTAATCAAGCATTGCGTGGGAGCGAAATCTTTGAATTCCGAGATTGACGTGCCTTTAATCTATGCGGATTACTATTATTTAGAAGGCTTGCTGCGCTACCAAAAAATGGCCAAAAAATAGACGGCTTTTTGGGCTGAATTTCGTACCTTTACGGCTTCATTTTTATCAAGCCCTATGTCAGTTAAGAAAATTCAATCAGCCTTAATTTCGGTTTATTACAAGGACGGTTTAGCGCCTATCATTCAAGAACTTCATAAAAACGGAGTGACACTATATTCCACGGGAGGGACGCAGTCTTTCATCGAGGAATTAGGTATTCCCGTGATTGCAGTGGAAGATTTAACGGGATATCCCTCAATCTTTGGCGGTCGCGTGAAAACGTTACACCCGAAAGTTTTTGGAGGAATCTTACACCGTCGTGACTTAGCGTCTGATGTGGAGGTGGCCAAACAATACGACATTCCTGCGTTAGATTTAGTGATGGTGGATTTGTATCCATTCGAAGAGACAGTGGCTTCTGGAGCTTCTGATGAGGATATTATTGAGAAAATTGACATTGGCGGCATTTCTTTAATCCGTGGTGGAGCGAAGAATTTTAATGATGTATTAATCGTTTCTTCTCGGGATCAATATGCGGAAGTGTCAGCCATCTTTGCGGCTCACGGTTCTGCTTCGACTACGTTAGAAGAGCGTAGACGTTTTGCTGGAAAGGCTTTCCAAGTTTCATCTCACTATGATGGAGCGATTCAACGCTATTTCGCGGGTCAATCTGCAGATTTGGCAAATTACACTACCTTGCCAGCACACGGCTTGCGTTACGGTGAGAACCCTCACCAACAAGGTAAATTCTACGGAGATTTAGCGGCGCTATTTGATAAATTACACGGTAAGGAATTGTCTTACAATAACTTAGTAGACGTAGATGCTTGTTTGTCTTTATTAGACGAGTTTGCTGAAACGGCTTTCGTGATCATTAAGCACATGAATGCGTGTGGTGTGGCTACAGGAATAACTGTGAAAGAGGCTTACGATAAGGCGCTTTCATGTGATCCTATTTCTGCCTTCGGTGGTGTGTTAGCGACAAACAATACCGTGGACAAAGCAGCGGCTGAATCCATCAATCCATTGTTCTGTGAGATTCTAATTGCACCAGACTTTACGGAGGAGGCTTTAGAAATTTTAAAGACAAAGAAAAACCGCATTTTATTGAAGCGCAATCAAGTTGCTTTCCCTAAAGTAATGTTCAAGACCTTGTTAAACGGTGTTTTAGAACAAGATAAGGACTTAGTCATGGAAGGCGTGGAAGATTTCAAGACGGTTACGAAACGTGTTCCTACAGACGAGCAGAAGCGCGCTTTAGCGTTTGCGTTAAAGATCTGTAAGCATACGAAGTCTAATACCATCATTTTAGCAAATGACGGTCAGTTATTAGCTTCAGGAGTTGGTCAAACATCCAGAGTAGATGCCTTAAAGCAAGCGATTGACAAAGCAAAGGAATTTGGATTTGACTTAAACGGCGCAGTGATGGCTTCGGATGCGTTCTTCCCATTCCCTGACTGTGTAGAAATTGCTGGAAATGCGGGTATTGTGGCCGTTACGCAACCGGGTGGATCGATAAAAGATCAAGATTCAATCGATTACTGCGATTCGAATGATTTAGCCATGGTGATGACGGGAATTCGTCACTTCAAACATTAGGATTATTCAGTTAAAATTTATATTTTTAAGGTTAGTAATCAACACTATTTTCGGGCGATTAAAAAGCTCGTTTTAACACACATTAAATTACATTATGTCAGAAGCACAAGATACATCAGCTCAAGATCGGGCAAATTATGGTGCAGATAATATTCAAGTATTAGAAGGTTTAGAGGCGGTTCGTAAGCGTCCATCCATGTACATTGGTGATACCGGCTTTAAAGGGCTTCACCATTTGATTTGGGAGGTAGTTGATAACTCGATTGATGAGGCGTTAGCAGGTCACTGCGATATGATCAAAGTGACAATCAATACGGACAATTCCATTTTAGTAGAAGATAACGGTCGTGGTATTCCTACAGGGATGCACACGAAAGAGAAGCGTTCTGCTTTAGAGGTGGTAATGACGGTGCTTCACGCCGGTGGTAAATTCGATAAAGATACCTATAAGGTTTCTGGTGGTTTGCACGGTGTGGGTGTTTCTTGTGTGAATGCCTTATCGACAGATTTAAAAGTGACGGTTTACAGCCGTGATGGTAAAATTTACCAACAAGAATATAAAATTGGGGTTCCTCAATACCCAGTTAAAGAGGTGGGAACAACAGATCGTACAGGTACATCGGTTTTATTTAAGCCAGATGAGACCATTTTTACGGTTACAGAATACAAGTACGAAACAGTTGCAGGTCGTTTGCGTGAATTATCTTTCTTGAATGCGGGAATCCGTATTCAATTAACGGATTTACGTGAATTAGACGAGAATGGTGTTGCGAAAACAGAAGAATTCTTCTCTGAGGGTGGACTTCGTGAGTTCGTGATGTTCTTAGATTCCACGCGTGAGCCGTTGCTTTCTGAGCCTATCTACATGGAAGGTGATAAGAATGGTGTGCCAGTTCAAGTGGCGATGATGTACAACACATCTTACACGGAGAACGTGGTTTCGTATGTAAATAATATCAACACGATTGAAGGTGGTACGCACGTTGCTGGTTTCCGTGGTGCATTAACTCGTACGTTGAAAAACTACGCGGATAAGTCAGGTGCGTTAGATAAATTAAAGATTGATATCGCGGGGGATGACTTCCGTGAAGGTTTGACAGCGGTTATCTCGGTGAAAGTAGCGGAGCCTCAGTTTGAGGGCCAAACAAAAACCAAATTAGGTAACGGCGAGGTGTCTGGTGCAGTTTCTGCAGCGATGTCAGATATGTTAGAGTCTTGGTTAGAAGAGCACCCTAAGGAGGCTCGTCAAATCGTAGCCAAAGTTATCTTAGCCGCTCAAGCGCGTCACGCAGCTCGTAAGGCGCGTGAAATGGTTCAACGTAAGACGGTTTTAGGATCGAATTCGTTGCCAGGCAAATTAGCCGATTGCTCGGATTCAGATCCAGAAACATGTGAGATCTACCTTGTCGAAGGGGACTCTGCGGGTGGTACGGCTAAACAAGGCCGTAACCGTGCATTCCAAGCGATCTTGCCTTTACGTGGTAAGATTTTGAACGTAGAGAAAGCACAAGAATACCGTATCTACGAAAACGAAGAGATTAAGAATATGATTACGGCGCTAGGCGTTTCTTTCGGAAAAGATGGAGATGAGCGTGCGTTGAATATGGACAAATTGCGTTACCACAAGGTGATCATCATGACCGATGCGGACGTTGACGGTAGTCACATTCGTACCTTGATTTTGACGTTCTTCTTCCGTTATATGCGTGAATTAGTGGATCGTGGATGTATTTACATCGCGCAACCACCGTTGTACCAAGTGAAAAAAGGACAACAAGTGCGATACGTTTGGACAGAAGATCAACGTACCCAAGCGATTCAAGAATTAGCCGGTGGAGGAAAAGAAGACAACGTAGGCGTACAACGTTATAAGGGTCTTGGAGAGATGAACGCGGAGCAATTGTGGGAAACTACGATGAATCCAGAGTCTCGTACCTTGAAGCAAGTGACGGTGGAATCTGCGATCGAAGCTGATTTATTGTTCTCGATGTTAATGGGAGATGAAGTAGCGCCACGTCGTGACTTCATTGAGAAGAATGCTAAATACGCTAAAGTAGACGTTTAGAATGAATTTTGATTTTAAGTCGTATCATTTGCGTGGCATTCACGCGGAGACGCTGGAGGAAAAGCAAAAGATCAATCAGGAATTGAAAGACTTTTACAATTCCTTAACAGAGGAGGACAAACGCTTGTTTAATTTAGAACTTCAGAAATTCTTGGCCACAGAAATGGGGCGTTTGGGTTCTGATTATCAAGCCATCAAAAATCAAGTTCCTACAGAATAATATGAGTGAATTAGATAAAATACTGAAACACGAAGAGTCAAAAGATTCCCTTGCCGGGAATCTTTTGTCATTACTTACGCCTACGAATTGGAAGATTAATCTGATGGCTCCTCGGGAGCAAAATCGGAAGGTAGACAAATCAATTCAAAAGTCAAATGACACCATCGTTAAGGCTAAATTCATCTCTAGGGATTTATCCTGGTTAAAATTTGATGAACGTGTGTTGGATCAAGCGAGGGATAGCTCGAAATCACTTTTTGATCGATTGAAATTCTTAGCGATTACGGCCTCTAATTTGGATGAGTTCTTTACCATCCGAATGGGTTCTTTGTACAATTACATCGATTTAGGGAAAGAGAGAACAGATTATTGTGGGTTGCGCGAGGTGCCATTTAAACAAGCGATTATTAATCAGGCACAAGAATTCACACAGGAAAAGCACCGCCTTTTCATGGAGGAAATTCTGCCCTTATTTCCGGAAAATGGGCTTTTATTGGCTTGTTTAGATGATTTAGACGAAGATGAAAAGGAAGAAGTAGCGACTTATTTCCAGCGGACGATTTATCCGATGTTGACACCGATGGTTTTTGACCATACGCATACTTTCCCTAGTTTATTGGCAAAGACCTTAATCTTTGGAGTGGTAACACTTGGTGTTTCAGATAAGAAGAAATCAAGGAATGAGAAGGAGCAAAAGATCTCTTTTGTCCAGATTCCGTTGAATTTGAAACGTTTCTATGTGATCGAAAGAGAGGATAAAGTGTTATTTATCCCGATTGAAGAGATTATTCGTCATCACTTACAGATTTTATACCGCAATGTGGAGATTGAATCGACGACTTTGTTTCGCATTACGCGTAATGGAGATTTTGATTTAGTAGAACACGAGGATTCGGATACTGATTTTGTGGATGAGGTGAAGAAAAAGATTAAAGACCGTCGTTTGGGTCGTGTGACGCGTGTAGAAGTGGAGAGGTTTCATTCCGAATTCTTGCTTACGGAGATGTTGAAGCGCTGGAATTTAGAGAAGGAAGATATTTTTGTCAAAAATTCAATTTTGGACTTCACTTCGTTTTGGCAAATACTGGGACACCCAGAATTTAAGACTCATTTAGCTGTGAATCCTTCAGTCGTACCGGCTTTAGGTCTGAAGTCTGTGGTGGTGGATGATATTTTCGATACGATTAAACGCGGTGATATTTTACTTCACCACCCCTACAATAATTTTGAGCCTGTTATTCAATTATTAGAACAGGCAGCGGATGATCCCAAAGTCTTAGCGATTAAGATTACCCTGTACCGTATTTCTAAAAACTCCCGTATTTCGAGTGCTTTATTGCGTGCAGCGGAGCAAGGAAAACACGTTTCAGTCTTGTTTGAGGTGAAGGCGCGTTTCGATGAGGAGAACAATATTAAGGAGGCAACTAAGTTGCAGAAAGCGGGTTGCTTCGTGATTTACGGTATTCCGGGATTGAAAACACACACGAAATTATTACAAGTCATTCGTAATGAAGGCAATCACGTGGTCAGTTATGCCCATCTTTCATCCGGAAATTACAATGAGGATACGGCCAAATTATACACAGATATAGGTCTTTTAACAACGGATACACGGATTACACAAGATATTTCAGAATTCTTCAATGTAATTACGGGGCATTCGATGCCTACGCATTACGAGCATTTGATTACAGCGCCACGCGATATGCGGAATCGTTTGATCGAGATGATCGAAAATGAAGTGAAAAATCACAAAGAAGGTTTACCAGCGGGAATTTGCTGGAAGATTAATTCTTTGCAGGATTTGAAGACGATGGAAGCGCTTTATAAGGCTTCGCAAGCGGGTTTACCAGTGCTTTTAATTGTGCGCGGTATTTGCTGTATTCGTCCTCAACGCAAAGGTTTGTCAGAGAATATCTTCATTAAATCGATTGTAGGAGAGTATTTAGAGCATACGCGTTTGTATTACTTCCATAATGCAGGTGATCCTAAAATTTATGGAGGTAGCGCGGATGTGATGGTTCGAAGTTTTGACAGACGTATTGAATCCTTATTCGAATTAGTGAATACGCGAGCAAAGAATCTGGCTATTACCATTTTAGATTGGAACTTACGTGACACGAAGAATTCCTATGAGATGCAGGAGGATGGCACCTATTGGAAAATTGAAAGTGAGGAACCATTTAATATCCATACGAAATTTTACGAAATCAAAGACGAGGATTTGGTTGCCGAATTAGCATTTGATAAATTTACTGTTAGCCTAGAAACGAAACTAGAAACGAAATAGGCTGATTACACCAACAAACAACACATGGAAAGATTTACAGGATTGCTCGGTATCGTATTGATTTTGGGCGTATCATTTTTGATGTCGAATAATCGAAAAGCAATCAATTACCGGACGGTAGGCGTGGGTCTTTTAATGCAAGTGTTATTAGCGGTGTTTATTCTAAAGACAGAAGTAGGCCAAAACCTCTTCCAGTGGTTAGGTGATTCCATCAACACCCTGTTAGGTCAAGCTGATAAAGGAGCACAATTCGTGTTTGGTTCTTTAGTGAATCGTGACTTGATGATCAAGGCCTTTGGTCCCGGTAATGATTATATTTTCTTCTTTAAAGTAGTTCCTACCATCATTTTTGTGGCGGTATTAGTGAATATGTTCTACCATTTAGGCATACTTCAGCGTGTGGTTTCCTTTATCGGAAAAGGTGTTCACTGGTTAATGGGTGTTAGTGGGGCAGAGGCACTTTCGAATGTGGCATCCACGTTTGTAGGGCAGGTAGAGGCTCAAATTATGATTAAGCCCTACTTAAAAAACATGACGAATTCGGAGTTAATGGCTTCGATGACAGGTTCATTTGCTTGCATCGCGGGTGGTGTGATGGCCGTTTATATCTCTTTAGGAGTTCCTGCAGCGTATTTATTAGCCGCAAGTTTGATGGCGGCACCGGGGGCTTTGGTTATTTCCAAAATCATGTTCCCTGAAACCGAGAAGTCGGAAACAGAGGGCGAAGTTAAATTAGAATTAGCAAAGACACACGCGAATTTAGTCGATGCGATCGCCGCAGGGGCTAGTGAGGGTCTGAAAGTGGGTTTGAATGTGATCGCAATGTTGATCGGGTTTAT
>CANFWR010000056.1 GCA_947450865.1 Cytophagaceae bacterium | reverse complement strand
GTAACAGGATTCCCGATATTCACGTCCGCCGAAGCATTGAAAGTTACCGTATTGCTATTCAAAACGCCGTTTTGATTGTAGGAACTAAGAGCCGTGTTAAAATCGATTTGACCCGTTTGGGTACAGGCTGAGCAGACCGTATTAATGATAACGTTGCTCGTTTTCACCCGTAACAAATCGTCAATCTCTGTCTTGCTCACTGTTGCATTATCTCCATCTGGAGTAAAAGTATAGGTTGTCCCAGTAGTCCCCGCTGTTAAAAGTGGCGACCAGGTTCCTCCACTCGTGGCGCCTGAAACGATGGACAGATTACTGTTTTGGGCTTGAAGTTGCAGTGCAAAAAATAGGATTACGAATAAGACCTTCTTCATGCTAGTACGAATAAACAAATTGAATGCGATCTCCTAGGACAATGACATAGGAGCCATTGTTTGCGGTTACATAGGCCAAATAAGGCGTAGGCATCGTGGCATTCGTAGAAAATGCGCTTGTGGTCTTGTAGCTGTATGCGTTTTGGCTGATCAAAATACCGTTCACGTACATCTTCAATTTCGTCGTCAAGTTAGGTGTTTGTGTAAGGGTAAAATTCGTTTGACCAGCTGTTACGGCTACTAAATTTCCGGTGGAACCGGTGGCAGTCGTTTCATCAAAGCCATCTCTCAAGGCGCTCGTCCAGCTCGCCACACCGGCCGAACTTAGACTCAAGACTTGACCCGTGGCACCCGAGGTGGATGGAAATGCTGTTCCACCCAGCGTCAGTGTGCCCGTTAAACTAGAATTCACAAAGGTCTTGTTCGTCAAAGTTTCCGTACCTGCAAGAGTCGCCATCGTTCCCGAGGTGGGAAGCGTAATATTCGTTGTGCCTATGGTGGTGATCGTTGTAGAATAGTTACCAGATGTCACTAGGTTCCCCCCGAGAGTGATCGTTTTACTTCCATTGTTTATTCCTGTACCTCCAAAGGTGGGCGAAATGACTCCCGATAAAGCGGCGCTTCCGTCGAAGGGATAGCCGAAAATGGTTTGGGGGGTTGAAAGGGTTGATGCGGTGGTGGCGGTGTTAGCCGAAATTGCCGTTGAAGCTGAGTTAGCAGTAAATGCCGTAGTTGCATAGCTTGAGCTAATGGCTGTGCTGGCTGAATTTGCCGTTAGGGCAGTTGTGGCAAAGGTGGCTGAAATAGCCGTCGATGCGGAATTAGCAGTCAATGCCGAGGTTGCGTAGGTGGCACTCGATGCGGTCAAAGCCGCTGTTGCCGTACTCGCATTACCCGTTAATTCCCCCACAAAATTTGTTGCACTAATAGAGCTGAATCCAGACATGCTGGAAAAGGTTCCTCCTAAAATTGCAATCGTAGAGCCCAAAGTAATTTGATTGTTGGCTAATTGGCCATTGGTGATACTAGCCGTTGCGGAAAGGTTAGCGGTTGTTAAGCCGGTAGCTTGGATGGCGTTTCCAGTAAGAGAGATTCCTGAGCCGGCGGTTAAGGGGGTTTGATAATTTACTCCGGCGACTAGTGGCGTTTGATAATCTACTCCCGAAATTAATGGTATCTGGTAATTGACTCCCGCCACTAAAGGCCGCTGGTAATCCGTTCCCGCGATAAGCGGCCTCTGATAATCAGTCCCCGCAATTAATGGTATTTGATAGTCGACCCCAGAAACCAACGGCACTTGCACATCTATCCCGGGCCGTAAGGGCCTTTGAAAATCTATCCCGGCAACAAGAGGCAATTGAAAATCTACACCGGGTACTAACGGACGCTGGTAATCAGTGCCTGCCACTAAGGGCTGCTGATAATCAATCCCTGCAACTAGAGGACCCTGATAATCCGTCCCAGCCATAAGCGGCGCTTGTACATCCAATCCAATACGCAACCCTAAATTCGCACGCGCCGAAGCCGCGGTCGTAGCTCCCGTTCCGCCCTTTTCCAACGGAATAATTCCCGTTAATACGGAGGCATCAATTGGTATGGAAATATTTGTGGTCCCATCAAAAGGCACCCCATTGATTGTGCGTGGAGTTTCTAAGGCCGTAGCCTTGGCTGTTAAATTCGCGGGGCTCGCCTGGTTTGCGACGCTGGCATTCGCCGTACGACTATCTACATACTCTTTCACCGCTTTTACGGACGGATATTTTACCTGAGACACAGAGTCTGAAAGAATCGAATTAGATTTATTGGTCAGGGATTCTTTGGTATTTAATTGGGCCAAAACCAAGCCAGAAACCGGCTTGTCCACATCCGCCGTATTGTCCACATTACTTAGTCCTAAATTCGACCGCGCGGCCACCGCAGTGGTCGCTCCCGTTCCTCCAGAAGTGATCGGCAAAATTCCGCTGAGCTTTCCCGCCTCCTCCGCAAAATGCGCATAGGGCAAGTAATTTAGGCCGCGATTGCTGACCTCGGTGTATTTGGCACCCAAATTAAAACTCACCTGTGTCACCAATTTCTTCACCGGACCGCCCCAATTCAAACTGGCAAAAGTCCCGGCAGCCCCTGAATTCTCCCCCGCCCCTATCTCCAAATTAATCAACCCATACGCATCCGTCTTCGTCTTATGCAATTCCTCAAACTGCAAAGTCGTCCCTGCATAAATCCCAAACTTCACCCAAATATCCTTGTTCAAATAAAGCTGCGCCTGCGCCCCATTCCCGGGCAATTCAATGGCAGCCGGATCAACGATCAGTGCCTGGTAATTAATCGACTTCAGAGGAGTTTGCGCGTGCGCAGAATAGAAACAGCACAGCAAGGCCGTGAGAATGAAATAATTTTTCATAAGCAATCTAAAAGAACAGTACAGATTGCTTATTAGTGGTTAAGAAGCAATACGAATATAAATTGATGGTATTGTGTTGATAACAAAGGTACTAGGATTTTGCAGAGGGCAAAGGGAGAGGGTGATTTTAAATTTAAATGTAGGACAAAAAAATCGCCCAAATTCCTAGCTAATACTAAAAATTTGGGCTACAAAATGAAAAATGAATTATTAGTTTAGATCAGCCCACCCCGGTAACGAAAAATTTAAAATAAAATACAAACTTTGATTAGGGTTGCTATTATAGGACACATTTCCTCCATTTATTTGCTGTGTTTGAAAAAATGAACCTGATCCATAAGGACTATTAGAGTAATTTAATCCTGAATTCGTAGTTAAACTACCATGAACTTGAAAATAGTAATTACCCGCAGTCAAAGAAATTGGGGAGGAAAAAGTGAAAATCTTTTCGCCTGTTGACGAAACAGAATTTGTAACACTTCCAAGTAATGTACCTGAACCAATAATCCCAGAATAAACAGATAAAGTAATATTGGACGTATAATTTACAGACTGAAATCTTATTGCAATTGAATTCAAAGTATAAGAAGATGGAACAGAAAATGATTGTCCATCATCATTTATTGCATTCATTCCCATCATGTCAAAATTACCCAATCCCATATAACTACCTCCCCCATTATAATTTGTATTACTATAAACTGTTGAGGCAGCATTAGCCGTATAACCTTGAAACTTCCCGGCTGTGGTATTATATACTACTAATCCCTCTACTGGGCTAGAAATCGCATCCCTCTGAGCAGTTGTTAATCTAGGTAATAATAAACCTTGCGTCGTCGACTTCACTTCTAAAGCGGCTGACGTTCCCGTGGCAGAGGTTGCTCCTACTACTAAATTTCCAGTTAATGATCCACCAGATAACGGTAAATAAGAATCTACTGTTGTAGGACTTACATAAGTTTTAAAAACTAAATCCCAATTTGACAAAGGAGATGCTCTCCCTGATGCATATGAATCATTAATATTTACATATAGGTTAGCGAAATAAAGAGTGGGAGTTGAAATATAAATTGTATACAATTGTCCAGATACTACACTAATTTTTGCGTTGGTAAAATCAAAAGGAAAAAAATTCCAGGAAGACCCTGAAACAATACCAGTAGTGGTTCCCAATAAAGTTCCAGTTATCCCTTCTCCATCATATATCTTAACAGTATAAGTAGCTGCTGAATAGTCTTGCAATGGACTAATCATTTTAAATTCTACCGAACTTAATTTTCCAGTTACACCTGCAGTAAAAGATTGCCAAACTTTATCGCCTCCTATACTATTTGCAGCAGTTGGATTAGATTGATCTAAAGCAGCAGCGTTTGTTTTGAGGTAACTTATTCCATCATTAAAAGTTTTTACACCCGCAAATGTTTGTGTCCCATTTGTAACCACACCTCCATTTGTAGCATCTGCTGGAGCAAGGTTTAAAACACCGCCTGCTGTGATAGTTGCTCCATTTATATTTGAAGTATTTGAAATAGTACCAACAGTTACACTTGTTGGACTAACCCAGCTTGCCACAGAGCCGTTTGTCGTTAAAACCTGTCCATTTGATCCGGCTGTATTAGGATAAGTTATAGCACCCGCCGTTATTGTACCACTGGTTTTAACTTTTGTAATAGGTGTTGTGCCATTGAATCCATTAGCCCCTAATTGTATTGTATTACTTTCAGTTAAGTATGCTCCATATCCTAAAGCAGTAGCATTGCTGACATTGGCAGCGCCATTTGTACTAGCCCCAATAAACGTATTATAAGATGCTATAACTTGACCCGACTCGCTACCTACTGCGGTATTATATGAACCCGTGCTAGTATTTCTTAATGTATTAGAACCAACCGAAGTATTATTTAAGCCAGTATTTCCATTTTGAGACATGAATCCAATGGCTGTTGAATTATTTCCATTGGCAGCAGCAGAATTGCCAAATAATGTACTTTGAGAACCAGTTCCTAATCCAATGACCAATCCTTTAACATAAATATTATTAGCAAATGCGGTATTGCCGTTTAGCGTTTTATTACCAGCGATTGTCTGCGTACCATTAGTAACAATTCCCCCAAATGATACATCTGCAGGTGTTAATGACAAAACACCTGATGTTATAACTGCACCATTTGAATTTGAACTCCCACTAATGCTACCAACTGAGGTTACATAACCAGTAGGCTTATTAATTAAATCATTAAAACTTCCACTTGTTGCTACCGAAGCTAAACTTGATTGATTAACTTTCAACGCGATTGCATTTGTAATCGCATTTACATCCACTATATTAGCCTTCAAATCCAAAGCCGCCTGAGTCGCAGCTGATACAGGCTTCGCAGCATCTGCCGTATTATCCACTGAACCTAGTCCTACCATGGATTTATCAATTCCTGAAACTGTTCCAGTGAATGTAGGAGAAGCTTTGGGTGCATAATTAGTCAAATCCGTTAAGGCAGCCTTCGTCGCTAACATAGTTGTATCAGCCGTAATTGCCATATGTGCTTGTAGAGCAGCAACTGTTGCTTTTAAAGCTAATGCCGCATTCACATCCGCCGCATTAGCCTTTAAATCCAAGGCCGCTTGTGTCGCTGTTGAAATTGGTTTAGCCGCATCGGATGTGTTATCCACGTTCCCTAAACCTAAATTGGCACGAGCGCCTACCGCCGTAGTCGCTCCAGTTCCTCCCCCAGCTATACCTAAAGTGCTACCCAATTTACCAGCAGTTTCTGCAAATAAAGCATATGGATTGTACGTTAATTTTTGATCAGAAACCTTTGTATAAGAAGCTCCATTATTAAAGCTCACAAATACTTGTAAGGATTTTTGATTCGCATCCCACGTCAATGCATTAAATGCGGTGCTTGCAGCAGATCCGATGGTCAAATTAACTAGACCATACGCATCCGTTTTGGTTTGCTGCACTTCCTCAAACTGCGAAGTGGTTCCTGAAAGGATAACAAACTTTACGCTAACGTTTCCATTAACAAAAGGTTGGCCAGAAATATCTTGACCGGGGATTTCAATTTTGGAGGGGTCTAAAATAACCGCTTGGTAGGAGATGCCCTTTTGAGCATTCGCTACAACTGAAATAAATAGAAGAACAAAGAGTAGTAATTTTTTCATGGTATTAGAACAGATGAATGAGGGATTATTTCGTAGCTATTTTAAGTCCAAAACTAAAGGTCGATGGAATGAAATTCAGTGTCGAACTCCCAAAGGTGTTCGTGTCTAAATGTTGAAAACTCGTGTAAACTGATATCTGGTCGTTTACTTTTTTAGTTATCGCCAGCGTATAACCCACGGAAACTTTCAAGCCAGTGAATTGATTATCCCCAGCTAAATCCACGTAATGATTTTGTAGAAACTGCGTGCCATTGATCATGGATTGTATGGCTGCTGAGGCTTTGGCAGAAAGAGTTAAGCCTTTACGACTTGTAATAGATGGCCCAATTCCCCCAGTCAAACCCATAAAATCAGCTTGATAAGAGAAGGGGATATTCTGCACATCGCCCACATTATTGTATTGATTATAGGCCAAACCCAAATCGTAAACAAAAGTCTTTGAAATTTTATTTTCGCGAGAAAGCGATAAGTGAAGCCCTGAGCTAGACTTCAAAAAATCTGGATTGTTGCCTGCCGAATTTGTAAACACATACCGGGTGATATTGTTGCCTGCTTCGAAATTCCAGGTTTGAGCACTTAAACTCGAACACAATAATAGAGCAGTCAGGAGGGTAAAAATTGATCTCATAGAACAGATTTTAAATTTTATAAATTCAATAATAGTGGAGCCCCGTTCAAAAAAGAATTTTTCATAATCAGGACTTGACCTAATTCCCCGAATCGAGACAAAATGTGTTTTTCTGACTAAACGCAAAAAACCCTCGGCCGGGGCCGAGGGTTTCGCATTATTTGGAGATGAAATGTATTCTAATGTAAGTCATTCCAAGACCCAATTAATGGTGTATAAGGCATTGAAAAGGAGAAACTATACGAGGGTAAATTCACTACAACAGTATTGTTATTTCGTAGTGCTGTAAAACTTTGATTCACTCCATCATTAAATTGATTTAATCTAGGTAGGAAGACAAGCGCGGTGTTATCTGCAGTAGCTTTCCAATAACAACTTCCTGGAGGAACAGTAATAGGAGTACTAAAATTAAAATTCAACACTCCTGCACTTAAGGCTGAAGTGGCTACCGTCTGTGATCCTAGTAAAATACCTGAACCTGGCACGCCACTATAAAGTGAAAGTGTGATATTCCCTGCCGTGGCTACAGATTGCACCCCTAAAGAGAAACTACTCACGCGCCAATTAGCTGACGGAGTAAATGATAAACAGATATTGTAATCATAAGAAAGACCTAATCCTGCGTAAGAAGATGCCACATTGCTTAATGTAGCTGCCGTTCCCTCCGCTTCCGTATAGGCTTGAATTTTCCCTGCAGTTGAATTGTAAATTAATAAGCCTGCCAAAGGCGTATTAATCGCATTCCGCTGAGTCGTAGTTAATCTAGGCAATAATAATCCTTGCGTAGTCGATTTCACTTCTAAAGCTGCTGAAGATCCAGTCGCCGATGAGGCTCCTACAACCATGGTTTCTGAAAATGATTTCGCTCCAGCAACGGTTTGGGCAGAGGATAAATCAACAAAAATTTTCGTCGCAGATCCGGTTCCACCATTAGTTAAAGGCAACACATTCGACACTTCCGTACTCAGATTTGTCACAGCTACATCATCTCGTAAGTTCACCCAACCATTCGTAGCAGGAACCACTACCGTTATCTTGGATGCAGGATCATAAGAATTTAAGGGATTGCCAAAACCATAATTACTAACATTTCCTGTCGTCGTATCATCTCCGGAGTTAGACCATCTTACGCCTAAACATCGATTGGCATCTGTCGATGTAATAAAATACGTTGTATTAACTACTACATTCACTGGGGTTGAAAATGTCCAGGTATTCCATCCGTCCACTGCCGTGATGGAGTTAGATGAACCTAAAAGAACAGGGGAAGGTGATGCTCCCGAATAGTTTGAATTAATAACAAGAGAAGCCACTTCGCCAGCACCAAAAGCACTTAACTCAATTTGCGTGATCGTACCTGAAATCGTGGGTCTAAACCAAAGTTCTCCACTTCCACGTAAACAAGTCGCACCCGTACTGAGGGTTGTATTTCCAAACAAAGAGGAAGTGCTGGCAATAGATTCTTTGTATACCTGCATCTTTTTTGACGTGGTATTAAATTGCAACATCGATGCCACAGGACTAGAAATAGCGTTGATTTGCGATTGATCCATTTTAGGCAAAATAACCGGCAAAGCCGTGGCAATATCTAGTGAAGAGGCTGCATTAGGTGTAGCGGTTCCCAGCCCCAATTTGGCACTAACAGATAGATCAGAGCTAAAAGTCTTCACTCCACCAATCGTTTGATTGGTAGTTAAATCAACGACACTTTGAGATGAAGACGATGAACTTCCGCTACTTGTGGAAACAGATCCATCTGCCATCAAATATTGCGATGATGATCCATTGGGAATTTTAAACCCAGTTCCTTCTACGGTTCCCATTGAGGTAATAGAATTTCTGACACCTAAAGTACCGTTGATATCCAAGGTATAGGCAGGATCATATGTATCTGCATTAATCCCGATTCTTTCGTTTAGAGAGCCCGTAGTAGAGATATTAAAGGAGTTGCTGTTCTTGCGATAAATCACAAAACGTACTGCGCCGCCATCCCCTATTTCTAATCCGCCACCTGCATAAGGTTGCGTAGGCCAAAAGCTATTTACACCTAAGCCTGGTTTCGAAAAGCCAATCAGCTTCAAGCTGGGTTGCTCTCTTTCTACGTTTTGACCAAATTCAGCCCTATTGTTCAAATTCATAATTCCTGTAAAATAAGGAGATTCTATGGGCGCTTTTAGATTTAAGGCAGCTTGGGTTAATGTGGAAATTGGTTTAACTAAATCCGCGGTGTTGTTCACATTGCCTAAACCCAAATTAGCGCGTGCAGCAATAGCTGTGTTCGACCCTGTTCCTCCACTAGTTAAGGGAAGTATTCCTGTGATTTTAGCAACAGAAACTGATGCGATTTTGGCATCTGTAACTGCCCCATTTACCATTTTCGCCGTGGTCACTGAATTATCAGCTACCCCAGCTGAAGCCATAGCAACTGCAACAGCTGCATCTGTGTATGCGGTCGTGGCTAGTTGAGTAGAATTGGTTCGAGGACTTGCTGTAGACGCCGTAGGTGTGCCTGAAAAAGTAGGAGAATTAATAGGCGCTAATCTAGATAAGTCAGTCAAAGCAGCTTTCGTCGCTAACATATTTGTATCGACTGTGATTGCCATATGTGCTTGTAAAGCTGCAACCGTAGCTTTCAATGCCAAAGCCGCATTCACATCTGCCGCATTCGCCTTCAAATCCAAGGCCTTTTGGGTAGCTGCAGAAATGGGCTTCGAGGCATCTGAAGTATTATCTACATTGCCTAAGCCTAAATTAGCGCGCGCTCCTACCGCCGTTGTCGCACCAGTACCTCCACCCGTAATTTGTAACGTGCTAGCTAATTTCCCTGCCGTTTCGGCAAAGAGTGCGTAGGGAGTATAGGTCAATTTTTGATCTGATACTTTCGTATAAGTGCCTCCATTGTTAAAGCTAACGAAAACCTGTAACGACTTTAGGTTCGCATCCCAAGTCAAGGCATTGAAAGCATTGTTTGCTACGGAACCTATGGTCAAATTGACTAAGCCGTAGGCGTCCGTTTTCGTTTGTTGCACCTCTTCAAATTGTGCAGTGGTGCCTGAATTGATAGCGAATTTTACCCACACATTTCCATTGACTAATGGCTGACCCGTGATGTCAGAGCCCGGTAATTCAATGGCAGCGGGATCTAAAATGACCGCCTGGTAGGAGATGCCTTTTTGGGCATTTGCTACCACGGAGGTTAATAATAGGACAACTAATAGTAATTTTTTCATGATAATAGAACAGGTGAATAAAGGATTATTTCGTGGCTATTTTAAGGCCAAAACTAAAAGTAGATGGGATGAAATTCAGCGTCGAAGAACCGAATGTGTTGGTATCTAAGTGCTGGAAACTAGTATAAACTGAAATCTGATCGTTTACTTTTTTCGTAATCGAAAGGGTGTAACCAATCGAAACTTTCAGGCCTTTGAATTGATCGTCGTTCATTAAATCCACATATCGATTTTGCAGCAATTGCGTGCCATTAACGAGGGTTTGGATGGCGCCTGAAGCTTTGGCAGAAACAGTCAAACCGTGAAGGCCCGTGTAAGAAGGTCCGATGCCTCCCGTTAAACCCATAAAATCAGCTTGATAAGAAAATGGGATAAGTTGGACATCGCCCACATTATTGTATTGATTATAGGCCAAACCCAAATCGTAAACAAAGACTTTCGAGATTTTATTCTCACGAGAAAGTGCTAAGTGAAGTCCTGAACTAGACTTCAAAAAATCTGGATTGCTGCCTGCTGAATTCGTAAAAACGTAGCGAGTGATGTTGTTGCCGACTTCGAAATTCCACGTTTGGGAAAAACTGGACGTCGCAATCGCCGAAACAAAAAGTAGCGTAAAAAGAGTTTTCATGTTTTGTGTTACATTCTAAGAACACAAAGCTGAAGCTAATCCGTTTAATAAATGACTAAATAAAATATGAGTTGTATTCATACCCCTTAAAGAGTCAAGGATTATGAAAATTTTTTTAGGTACGCTGAGGGCGACTCCCCTGTTTGAGACTTAAATGCTTGAATAAAATTAGAACGAGATTTATACCCGCAAGCCTTACCAACACTCTCTAACGTATTTGTATCGGCCTCCCCAGATTTCAATAATTTAATGGCTTCCTCAATTCGAAGTTTGTTTTTCCACTTTAAAAAAGTGATGCCTTTGTAATTATTAAAATAATAAGTCAACACGTGCTCGGGAATGGAAATATTTTTTACCAAATCAGACAAGGCATATCCTGGCACTAAATATAGTTTTTCAAACGTATGATCTTCGACCAATTTATCGACCTGTTTTAATCGAGCATTAGACACTTCTGGAGTCTTCACCACCTTTGTTATCTCTTCATTTAATTTCATGACGTCGACTAAAGAATTGCCAGATTTAAATTGTAGACCGTACAGGACTTTTGGAAAGAAATAAATCGAAATGGTTAAAGCGGACATTAACACCGTCGCAACAGAACGTCCTCGGCCCTGCTCATCCAGCATTAGCACAAAATCATTATTCAATAAGGAAATAACGCTGAAAATAATTAAAGTCAAATTAAAAATAGCCCCTAATCCAAGGCAAACTTTCAACCAAGATTTTAAGGTAGTATTATGGGTCAATTCTTCACTCATAATCGCTTTTCTGACAATTAATGCAGAGGCAATGATGTAGGCCAAAGAAAGTACCGATCGTAAAACGAAATAAACACCAAAAGAAACGAATGGAAAATAGATTTCATAGATACGCCCAAAATTCTGATGCAGCTGGTAAGCAAAGTTGAGCTTCTGCTGCCAAGGCAATAAACTATACGGTAGAATGTTGATCAATATGACTAGAAATGGAACAAAGTGCAGATAATCCCAACCTTTGATTTGTATTTTCTCCGTTAAAACCGCTCTTACATAAAAATACAAGAAGGGGGTATTTAATAGATAAATAGGGAAATAATGAATTAGAAAAATAGCCCTTAGATTCTCCGAATCTGTCAAAATCGAAGCCCAGTGTGAGAAACCAAATAAGGAATTCAGAAAAAAATGATAGGCTAAGTACCGGTTAGCCGAATTTACCTTATCTGCAAAATTCAATAGCAGAATAGATCCCAAGAACCCAAGAAGACAAATCGCAGGAATCACTTTAATTTTTTATTAGAACAATTAGTTAATGGGAAGTTACGCAAAAAAATGCGATTTGATATCCTTAAGAGACTGTAGTGGTAAAACAAAAAAGCCTTCCCGAAGGAAGGCTTTTTTAGACGCTTGAATTGTACTTGGGATGGGAATCGAACCCACACGAGCGTTACGGCTCACGGGATTTTAAGTCCCGCGTGTCTACCAGTTCCACCACCCAAGCGTCCTGATAAAACTAAAAGCACCGATGGTGCTTTTTCGTTTTGAGCGAAAGACGGGGTTCGAACCCGCGACCTCGACCTTGGCAAGGTCGCGCTCTACCAGCTGAGCTACTTTCGCGTTTTGTGGATGCAAAAATAAGCCCTCCTATTGAATTATGCAAGTCGAAATCAAATTTTAGTGAAAATATTCTCTAAATTTATGCTTTCGAAAAAAATATGAGCATCAACAAACTCGACCAAACGGATCACAAATTACTTGAGATTCTTCAGCAAAATGCGAAGATCACAAACGCCCAATTATCCAAGGAAATTGGTCTTTCTCCGGCTCCTACATTGGAACGCGTAAAGAAATTAGAGACTTTGGGAATTATTCAAAGCTATCATGCTCAGGTGGATAGAGAAAAAGTAGGCTTAGGCGTGAGCACGTTTGTGACGGTGACTTTGACGGGTCACAAGAAGCAAGTGACAGAGTCATTCGTGAAGCAAATCAACCAAATTCCAGAGGTCATCGAGTGCCACCACGTGACGGGTTCAGGCGACTTTATGTTGAAAATAATTTCGAAAGATATTTCGACTTATCAGAAGTTAATGCTCGAAAAAATCAACGAAATCGAAGAAGTGGCTGCCACTTCCACGATGGTGATCTTGTCTTCGTTCAAAGAAAGTAAGGTATTGCCTATTCCGTGATGATTCGCCGCGCGCGCAATCCTCATTACAATCGATGCATAAACTGCGGGATCATTCGGTTTTTCCAAGCCGTAAAAGTTCCCGCTTGAATTTCCTTTCGGGCCTCGCCTACCATCCAAAGGTAGAAGCGCAGATTACACACACTCGCGATCATCGCGCCTAGCATCTCCTCGCAACGCACTAAGTGACGAAGGTAAGATTTTGTGTATTGGCCGTGTACCTCATTCACGAAATGTGGATCGATAACCGAAAAGTCAGACTCCCATTTCTTGTTCTTAATATTGATAATCCCCTGCGTGGTAAAAATCATCCCATTACGGGCATTTCGCGTAGGCATCACGCAATCGAACATATCGATTCCGAGTGCAATACCCTCTAAAATATTCGCTGGTGTCCCCACTCCCATCAGGTAACGTGGCTTGTCTTTGGGCAAAATATCCGTCACCTCATCCGCCATCGCGTACATATCTTCGACTGGCTCGCCCACGGATAAACCACCGATAGCATTACCGAAAGCGCCTTTGGACGCAATATATTCCGCCGAAACCTTCCGTAAATCGGAGTAAACACTACCCTGAACAATAGGAAATAAGGTCTGATTATAGCCATATTTCGGATCTGTTTCGTCAAAACGCTTGATGCAACGATCCAACCAGCGATGCGTCATATCCATCGATTTGCGCGCGTATTCGTAGGTGCAGGGATACGGCGTACATTCATCGAAAGCCATCATAATATCCGCCCCAATCGTGCGCTGAATATCCATCACACCCTCCGGCGTGAAATAGTGAATACTTCCGTCGATATGTGATTTGAATTTTACTCCTTCCTCCTGAATTTTTCGGCCTGTTCCTGCCAAAGAATAGACTTGGTAGCCTCCCGAGTCCGTCAAAATAGGTCCCTGCCAGCCATTGAATTTATGTAATCCCCCCGCCTTTTCGATCACCTCTAAACCCGGACGCAAGTACAGGTGATAGGTGTTTCCGAGAATGATTTGGGCCTTAATGGGATCGGTTAATTCTGAAATATGAACGCCTTTAACGGTTCCCGCAGTGCCTACAGGCATGAAAATGGGCGTTTGAATCGTCCCGTGATCTGTGGTAATTTCCCCTGAGCGCGCCTTCGAGCTAGGATCCGTGTGGCTTATTGAGAATTTCATAGCGCAAAACTAAATATAAAGCACAAAGAATAAAGCACAAAGAATAGATATTGATTGAATTTCGTCGTCCTCCGGACTATGTCAAAAACATTTCATAAGTGCATCCCCGAAGGGGATTCCATCTTTGTGCTTTTTGCTTTGCTCTTTGTGCTTTGAGAACAATGAAAGTAAATTAAAGCGGATGCTTTAATTTACTTTCATTGTTCCATTCATAATCCTCCAGTGCCCCGGGAACGTACACAAGAAAGGATAATTCCCTGGAACGCTAGGCGCTTTGAAGACCACTTTCACCCGGCCATCTGATTCCACTAATGGCGTGTAGGCTAACACTTCTGGCATGGCTGGGATGTAGTTTTTCGCTGCACCATCTGCTGCCGTGATCATTTTGTCTGCCGCTAAGCCGATTTTTTCTTGGCTTCCTAAAGCCCCTAAAACCCAGTTATGCTGCATCGCATCCACGTTTTCGAAGATCAACTCAACCGTTGCACCTGCTGGAACGGTGAATTCAGCTGGGCTGTATTTCATCGCTTCTTTGATCGTCATAATCGTGCGCTTCACCACTACTCCTTTCACTTCAGCCGTTGGAATTTCTACTTTCCAAAGACCCGCCAAGCGCTCATACGCCTCCACATCTTGCGGACGCAATTGCTTTCCTAGGCCTTTTAAGAACTCGGTATTTTCAGCTGATAAGTCTGCTACACGTTTCGCATTCCAAGTCGCTGAAGCACCTTTCAACGCTGCGCCCATCGTAGGGCCAGCGGGTTGTTTGATGGAGCGTAATAAAGCGACGATATCGTTCGCAGAATCATCTGAAGTCATTCCGCGGAACGATTTCTCTACGATGTACGAGCCTAAATCTGCTGGTAATGAAACCACGATGGGTTGTCTGAAGATATTGTTGTTGCGATTCGATTCGCCTAATACGGCTTTCGTATCTAAGGCAATTTCCATCACGTAATTGCCTGCTTCGTCAGCTGACCAACCAAGGTTTCCTGTCCAAGGACCGTTGTTATTCTTGACTACAGAAACCGTTTCGCCTGGAGCCGCTCCGTCTGTAAACGTGTAGGATTCCAAATCGGTACGACGGCCCATTCCTTCGATTTTGACGGTTAAAGGGAGTGGGGTGCCTTTTGGCAAGGCTTTGTCTCCTCTATTTTTCACGCGGATCACGAAACTAGCTCCTTCGCGTAAACGGAAGTTTCCGCCTTTGATTTGAACTTCTTCCACGACTAAGTCTAGGCCTGATTCCGTGCCAGCTGTTGATGGATTTTTTGCTTCTTTCGCTAATTTCTCCGCTACCACTGCGCTTGATTGAGCACCTTGTTTCGCGATGAATGCGTTACGACGGGCAGGACCACCCGCCATAACATAAGCCGTTAAAGCATCAGGGATCCAGCGGTCTGTTGTTTTTTGAGAGACCGCGATTTTACGCGCCAACGCCGCTTCTACCGCAGGAGATGAGGGGGATTCGATTAAAGCTAAAATAGAATGCAATACGACTAAGGAGTCTTTGTCGTTCAGCATTTTTTGGTCCAAAATCAATTTCGCCGAAGCCGCCGTACGAGGTAATACCTGCACCGCTTGCTTACGAACTGCCGCCGATGAATGTTTCATCGCACGTGCTAGAGCGTCCATTGGTAAAACAGCTAAACCTTCTAAAGTTCTAAGCGCGTGGATGGCTCCAGGAGCGAGACCGATTTCATCTGTTTTGGCAGAACCTAAAAGCGCGACCAAAGCAGGAACCACATCCTTATTTCCGCGCTCAACTAATAAACGCTGCGCCTGTAAACGCCAAAACAAGTTCGAATTGCTCAAAGCCGCCACACATTCCGCCGGCGTTTTCAAGGAAACTGGCGTGTATTCTGGCGCTTTATTATACCCAACGCGGTAAATACGACCGTGAGTGAAATCACGTAAATCCGTGTCATACGCATTACCCCCACCGTTCTTAAATCCTTGCGGAACCGGATTGTGCTGGATGATATACGAATACCAATCCGCCACCCAAACAGCTCCATCCGGACCCACCTGCGCGAACACCGGAGATACCCATTCGTCTGCACCAGCTAAGAAATTGAATGCTTCTTTGTCATTGAAATCAGAGCCCGTCGGCACTTGGCGATTCTGGTGAATCACGTGACCCGTTGGTTCTGAAACGAAAGCGATTTGGTTCCAATATTCTTTCGGGAACGAACGCGCAGAGTAGAAGTTATGTCCTGCAGCCGCTGTAAATCCGCCAAAAACATCGACCTGACGAACTTTCTTCGTGATCGTCCGCATGTCCTTGTGTGTATCCGTATTTTTGGAACCATTCAAAGTCATAGGCGCATGCCAAATATCGCGGTGCGGAATGGCCATATACCAGCCGTGTGCGTTATTTGCAGTCGAACCAAACACATCACCTGCCTCATTGAAGTCGAAGCCCCACGTGTTGTTTGAAGTCGTCGTCATGTGTTCCATCTTCGAGCCATCTGGCTTGAAGCGGAAGAATGCCTGCGCAAATTGAAGCGAATCCGCTCCCACTTTGCCTTTATAACCTGAATAACCCACGCAACCCCAGATCCAGTTATCAAATCCATAATGCAAATTCGACGGGCCAGCGTGTGTATCACCTGT
>CANFWR010000055.1 GCA_947450865.1 Cytophagaceae bacterium | reverse complement strand
ATTGTGATGGAGGCGGCGGAGACTTTGGCGGGATTAGGAATCTCCGTGGAAGTAATTGATGCCCAGACTTTATTGCCTTTTGATCGCCATCACAGCATTTTGGCTTCTATTCAAAAGACTCACCGCGTTATTTTTGCCGATGAAGATATGCCAGGAGGCGCATCTGCCTATATGATGCAAGAGGTGTTGGACAAACAAGGGGCCTTTACCTGGTTAGAAAGTCCGGCAGTTTGTATCGCGGCGACGGCTCACCGTCCTGCCTATAGTTCGGATGGGGATTATTTCTCCAAACCGAATACGGAAAATATCGTAGATGCCGTCTACGAAATCATGCGCGAATCGGATCCATCGACCTACCCAGCCATCTATTTTTAAGATGAAAGCCTATTTCAAATCGATATTGGATGGAATTCAAAGCACTCGAAAGGGGATGGCTTTGACGTGGAAGCACGCCTGGGCGGCAAGAAATCAGAGAAGCATTCAAAATATTCAAGATCCTGAATATTTTAATCAAAAAGCTGGTATTGTAACACTTCAATATCCGCAACAACAAATACCTACTCCCATTAACGGACGCTACCAGTTACATAATGAAATGGACGATTGCATCGTCTGTGATAAATGCGTCAAGGTTTGTCCAGTGGATTGCATCGAGATCGATCCGATCAAAGCAACCGGCCAGATAGGAACTACCTCTGATGGTTCTCCCATTCGTTTATATGCCGCGAAATTCGATATCGACATGTCCAAATGCTGCTTCTGCGGCCTCTGTACCACGGTTTGTCCGACGGAATGTTTGACGATGACTTCGGAATACGATTTCTCTGTCTTCGATGTAAAGGAACATAATTTTGAATTCGCGAATTTGACACCCGAGCAAGCGGCTGAAAAACGTGCTTTGTACGAGCAATTCGTGGCAGAGAAAGAAGCGGCGAAAGAGGCAGCGAAAGTGGCAACACCTACCGAAGCGCCGATTACTGAATCAGTTGAAGAAAAACCGGCTACTCCTAAACCAGCCTTCAAGCCTGCTTTCAAGCCGAGCTTCAAACCAAAACCTAAACCAGACGCAGAATGAGCCAGCTTGTGATTGCTTTCTTGGTATTGGCCTTATTGACATGTGGAAGCGCATTATCGATGTTGTGGACGAAGAATTTGTTGCACGCGGCTTTGGCGATGTTCTTAACGATGCTCGGTTTAGCGGGATTGTACGTCTTAGCTTATGCGGATGTCTTAGCAGTCGCACACTTATTAGTGTATGTGGGAGGGGTGTTAATCTTGATTTTATTCGGCATCATGTTAACAAATCAAACAGACCCAGCCACCGGAAAGAATCACCTGATGACGCGGGAGTCGGGTCGTTTATTGCCTATTTCGATTGGATTATCTTTTTTCTTAGGCCTCTTCTGGTTATTTACCAAAGGACCTTGGATCAATAATTTGCCCGTAACAGGAGATTCTAAATTACGGGAAGTAGGTTTAGGTCTATTGACCGAGTATGCCTTTCCTTTCGAATTAGCAGGCGTGTTTTTATTGATTGCCTTGATAGGCGCCACTTTTGTCGCGAAAAGCCATGACTGATATTCCGGTAATCTATTTCTTGTGGGTGTCTGCGTTTCTGTTTGCGACGGGATTATCGATTTTGCTATTAAAGAAGAATACGATTTTCATCTTGATGGGAATCGAGTTGATTTTGAATGCGGCGAATTTGAACTTGGTCGCCTTTTCTAAAAATGATCATTCGTTGCAAGGCTTATATCTAAGCATTTTCGTCTTAGTGGTGGGCGTTTGCGAGATGGCGATTGCCTTGGCGATTGTATTGCAAGTGTATCGCAACTACCGCGCGATCGAGGTGGATCAGTTTAAATCCGAATACTAGAGGTTTTCTAATTGCTTTTTGAATTTGAGGGCTTTCATTTTGCCTAGGACTTTGGCCAAATCCTCTTCCGACGCCTCCTTCAGCTGCGCCACCGTCCCAAAAGCTTTCAACAACTTCGCTGCCGTCAACTTCCCAATTCCGTCCATCGTCTCCAATTGCGAAACGATAAAGTTCTTGCTTCGCTTATTTCTGTGCGCCGTAATCCCAAACCTGTGTGCCTCATCCCGCAACTGCTGAATCAGTTTCAACGACTCCGATTTCTTATCTATATATAAGGGCAAGCTATCTTCTGGAAAATAAATCTCCTCTAAACGCTTCGCGATGCCAATAATGGGGATTTGGCCATACAAACCGATTGCCTTCAAGGCATCGCAAGCAGAACTTAACTGGCCTTTTCCTCCATCGACGATGATCAGATTGGGTAATTCGGCTTCTTCCTCCAGCAAGCGAGAGTATCTACGGGTAATCACCTCGTACATAGTCGCAAAATCGTCCGGGCCTTCGACCGTTTTAGGCGTGAACGTGCGGTAATCCTTTTTCGACGGCAGCGAATTCTTGAAACACACCATCGCGGAGACCGGATTCGTGCCTTGCAAGTTCGAGTTATCGAAACATTCGATGTGTTTAGGCAAATCGTTCAGACGCAAATCGTTTTTCAACTTAATCATCACGCGCATCTTGCGATCGCCACCACTTTCCTCGGCCGCCTTGCGATCTGCCTTCTCTTTTCGGAAGTACAAGACGTTCTTTAGCGACATATCCAGGAGCTTCCGCTTGTCGCCTTGACTAGGCAGCGTATTTTTCGCGCCCTCGAATTCGATGGACATGGGAATGTTGGTAATAATTTCTTTGGCCTTACTCTGAAACTGATCGCGTTTCTCCCAAATCAACATCGTCAACAACTCCGCCTCATCCTCTTCTAATTTCTTTTTCACCTCCCAGGTCTGCGACTGCAAAATCGTTCCGTTAATGACCTTCATGAAGTTAATATAGGCCAAAGACTCGTCCGACACCATCGAAAATACATCCACATCGTGGATCGACGGATTTACAACGGTCGACTTTGCCTGGAAGTTTTCCAATAGCTGCCACTTCTCCTTCCACTCTTGAGCCTGCTCAAAAGCCATTCGTGCGGAGGCCTCCTGCATCTGAGCAATAAAGAAACTCTTCGCCTTTTGGTAATTCCCCTTCAAAATCTGCGACACCTGATCAATGTATTCCATGTAGCGTGTCTCCTGCTCCAAACCCTCGCAAGGCCCTTTGCAATTTCCTATATGGTATTCTAAACAGACCTTGTATTTCCCCGCCTCTACGTTCGACTCCTTTAAATTGAGCGCACAAGTCCTCAAAGGATATAGCTGGTGCAGCATCTCAAGTAAGGCATTCATCAATTTTGGATTCGCATAAGGCCCAAAAAACGTCCCCAAGGAATGGTTAATTCTTCTTTCTGTAATTAAGCGAGGAAAACGTTCTCGCGTCAAACAGATAAACGGATAGGTTTTATCATCTCTTAATAAGATGTTATACTTTGGCTGAAACTGCTTGATGAGCGTGTTCTCTAAAAGCAAGGCATCAAATTCCGAGTGAACAATCGTGAATTCGAGATTCCGTATTTGCGAAACTAGACGCCTCGTCTTATTGTCCTTTCCTTTCGTATTCGTGAAATACGAGCTAACCCTGTTTTTTAAATTCTTCGCCTTCCCTATATAGATGATGGTTCCGCTTTCATCAAAGTAGCGGTACACCCCCGGATCTTCGGGTAAGGTAGGAAGGATAGATTTAGGGTCAAAGGTGGACATAGGCCAAAATTAAGCAAAATTCTCTTCTTTGTATTTTTTGTAATTATCTAAGGAGACTCATTTTCGATTAAGCTAAGATTACCTATACATTAAGTGGTGATTAACGAATCAACAAATCACGACAAAAACCGCTTTTCTGGCGACTAATAAAAACTTTGTTAATGTATTAAAATGATGGAATAGGCCTCCGGAGAGCGCATTAATAGAATATTGATATTATTCATAAAAAAAATGAAAAAATATCTTCTAAATAGTTGTGTAGGTTATAACTATTGGACATATTTGACTGTATGTAATAGTGTAGCATAGTTAAGACAGCTCATCTATTTCCGATGTTGTTTTGTTGTGCTATTGTATTATTTAAAGATTTGTTTGACAACTAAACCTATTTAAAATTTTAACCAATTTATTCACCTAATCAGAAAGGAGGCCTATTGAACTAGTAAAATCCGAAACCAAAAATTTAATTTAAAAACTAACTTAATCTTTATTATGAAAAACAATTTTTACCAAAGTCTACGAAGCTTTCTTTTGCTAGCGATAGTGATGCTAGGGAGCTTTTCGTCATTTGCCCAAGACCGCAAGGTTACAGGTAAAGTCTCTGGGACAGATTCTCAGGGAATTCCAGGTGTAAGTATCCTAGTTAAAGGCACAAACACAGGAGCAACTACAGATGTTAACGGTACGTTCTCCGTGACTGTTAAATCTGGATCAGCTGTTTTAAGTATTTCGGCTGTAGGCTACAAAGCCCAAACCATTACAGTAGGTAACCAATCTACTATTAACGTAACTCTTGCAGATGATAATGCTCAATTAGATGAGGTAATCGTAACAGGTTACTCTACAACTAACAAGAAAGAATCGACTGCTGCTGCTTCTATCGTTAAAGCGAAGGATTTGCAAATTGCACCTTCAGGTAACGTAGAGCAACAATTACAAGGTCGTGTTGCCGGTGTTACTTTGATTACTAATGGACAGCCTGGTACGAACAGTATCATCCGTGTACGTGGTTTCGGTGCATTTGGTGGTAACGAGCCATTATACGTTGTGGATGGGGTGCCAGTAGCTTCTACTGACTTCCTTTCTCCTGATGATATCGAGTCTACTACGGTCCTTAAGGATGCGGCGGCAGCTTCTATCTATGGAGCTCGTGCAGCGAATGGTGTAATCGTTTATACAACTAAGCGTGGTGCGCGTAACAAAGGAATCACCGTTACTTATGATGGATTGTACGGTGGTACTGATCCTAACGTAAATGGAGCTCCTAAAATGTTGACTCCTCAGGAGCAAGCAGATTGGACACACGTGGCTTACCGTAACAATGCAGCAGCTAACGGTACAGCAGTAGTTTACAATCACCCTCAATATGGTACTTCAGCGCAAGCTACTTTACCTACTTACTTGCACTTCAATGGTGTAAATGGCGTAAACTCTGGTGACATGGCAGCAGCTCAAGCAGCTTATGCAGCAAATCCATTGTCTACTTTCGTAATTAAAACGAATCAAGCTGGTACAAACTGGTACAAAGAAATTACTCGTATGGGTACAACCATGCGTCACTCTTTAGGTATTAATGGAGGTACAGAAAAAGGTCGTTTCTATTTAGGTTTATCTGGACAGGAGCAACAAGGTATCTTGATCGAAAATGATTTCAAACGTTATTCAGCACGTTTTAACTCTGAATTCGATTTAGGAAAAAAAGTTCGTGTTGGAGAAAACTTACAGTTTACTTACAAATCTGTTCGTGGTCAAGGTGGTGGAAATGGTGGTTTAGGTATTGCGGGTGATGAGTCAATCATCTTATCTGCATACCGTATGCCTACAGCTATCCCAGTTTATGATGAATTCGGAAGCTTTGCATCTACTAAAGCAGCAGGATTTAACAACCCACGTAACCCAGTTCGTCAAATCATGACAAACTACAAAAACGATAATAACTACAACGCAAATGCATTTGGTAATGTTTTCGTTGAATATGAGCCAATCAAAAGCTTGATCTTACGCTCTTCTATCGGTGGTCAATACAATGGTTATGGCTATAAAGATTATAACTACAAGTATTTAGGTGACTCTGAACCAGAAGCATCTGATTCATTCTATGAAGGATCAGGTTATTCTTTTGCTTATACTTTTACCAATACAGCTACTTATAACTACCAATGGAGAAAACATGGTGTTAAAGCTTTAGTAGGTATGGAAGCATTAAATACAGGTGCTGGACGTAACATTTCTGGTGGTGGTATCAATCCATTCTCAATGGACCCTGATTTCGTTACATTGAACGCCGTTCAATCGCCACAAGTAAGTTCAGGTTTGTTCTCAGGAGTTAATTTCTACTCTTTATTCGGTAAATTAGATTACAACTTTAACGAGAAATACTACTTTACTGGAGTTGTTCGTCGTGATGGTTCATCTCGTTTCGGTTCTGAGAATCGTTATGGTATCTTCCCTGCATTCTCTGCAGCTTGGAGAATTACTTCTGAGGAGTTCATGAAAGATCTTCCAGCTATTACGGATTTAAAACTTCGTTTAGGTTGGGGAACTATGGGTAACTCGAATAACGTAGATCCTGCTAACCAGTATTCATTATATGCTGCTAGTAAAGGACAATCTTATTATCCAATCGATGGTCAATCATCAGGAGCTAACGAAGGTTATTATCGTTCACGTATCGGTAACCCAGCTGCGAAGTGGGAGACATCAGAAACAATGAATATTGGTGTAGATGCAACTTTATTCAATGGTAAGTGGGAAGTTGCATTAGATATTTGGAGAAAAGATACACGTGATTTATTATTCGGTGTACCTCTTCCTGCTGTTGTGGGAACTAACGCATCTGCTCCTTCTGTTAACGTAGGTCAAATGCGTAACCAAGGTATAGATTTACAAATCATTAACCGTGGTAATTTGACTTCTGATATCAAGTATGATTTAACATTCAATAACTCATTCTTGAAAAATGAAATCGTAGCATTTGCTCCAGGTATTAATTACTTAACTGGTGGTGGTTTCCGTGGTATTACACCGATTCGTATGGAAGTAGGACGTTCATTATCTTCTTTCTATGGTTATCAAGTAATCGGCTATTTTGGCTCTGCTGCTGAAGTGGCATCTGCTCCTGCACAATCAGGTGCTGGTGTAGGTCGTTTCCGTTATGCTGATACAAATGGTGATGGCAAAATCACTCCAGAAGATCGTACTTATTTAGGTTCTCCAGTTCCTACGTATACAGGTGGTATCAACTTAGGTTTAACTTACAAGAATTTTGAATTTGCAACGTATATCTATGCGTCTGTAGGAAACAAAATTTGGAACCAATCTAAGTGGTTTACAGACTTCTTTGGATCATTTGAAGGATCAGGTAAAGGTGAGCGCGCGAAGCAATCATGGACACCTGCTTTAGGCAATGCTGCATTAGCTCCTATTTGGGAATCAGCATCTAACATTTCAACAAATGCTGCTGAGAACTCTTGGTATGTAGAAGATGGCGACTATATCCGTTTCCAAAACATCTCATTAGGATATAACATCCCTAAAACTTATACTTCTAAATTAGGTATCAAGCGCGCGAAGTTTACTTTGTCAGCTAACAACCTATTTACAATTACTAAGTACAAAGGTTTAGATCCAGGTGTTGGTGGTGCAGCAGATACAGGATTTGGTATCGATGTGGGTAACTACCCGGTGACTCGTTCATTCAATGCATCTATCAACTTGACTTTTTAATTAGCGAAAGCCATATTTAATGAATAAGAAAATGAAAAATAATCAGATTTTAAAGCGTATCGCTTTAGTGAGTGTGTCAGCTCTTACGTTGACCTTCGCTTGTAAGGATCAGTTTTTGGAGGTTCCGCCAACAGGCTCTTTAGCTCAGGCGCAATTAACTTCAAAAGCAGGTGTGGAAGGTACCTTGATAGGTACTTACTCAGCTTTAGCTGCTAAAAACTTTACACAAGTTGCGGCATCTAATAACTGGCTTTGGGGTTCTATTTTAGGTGGAGAGAACAATAAGGGGACTGACCCTGGTGACTTCTCTGCCATCAACCCAATGCAACGTTTTGAAACATCTCCTACACAAGGGGAAGTTAACGGAACATGGCAAGCTAAATACGAGGGAATTGCTCGTGCAAATGCAACAATTAACCTTGCTAATGCTTCGAAAGAAATATCTGCTGCAGATAAATCTCGTATTATTGGTGAAGCACGTTTCTTACGTGGTCACTTCTACTTTGAATTGAAGCGTTTATTTAATTCAGTGCCTTATGTTGATGAAACATTAGATTATGGTAAAGGAATTGAAAAAGTTCCTAATACGCCTGATATCTGGGGTAAAATCGAAGCAGACTTCAAGTTCGCTTATGATAACCTTCCTGAAACTCAATCTGGTGCAGGCCGTGCTAACAAATGGGCGGCTGGAGCTTATTTAGCGAAGACTTATTTATATCAAAATAAATTTGCTGATGCAAAAGCTCTTTTCACAACTGTAATCACAAGTGGTAAAACAACTAATGGCAAGAAGTATGGCTTAGTTGCGAAGTTTGCTGATGCATTTAACGCTGCTTATGATAATAATGAGGAATCGGTATTTGCGATTCAATCATCTATGAACACAGGTAACGTGAATAACTCCAATGCGTTTGACGTATTAAACTATCCATACAATACCGGTCCTGATGGTCCAGGTAACTGCTGTGGATTCTTTATGCCCTCATTCTCATTAGCAAACTCGTACCGCACAACGGCAGCAGGTCTACCTATCTTAACTGAGCAAGCTGATGGAACTCCAGATTATAACTTACCTGCAAACGCAGTTAAGCATGATTATGGTATTGCCTCTTCTGCTCCCTTTGTAGAAGATGCAGGTACATTAGATCCACGTATTGACCACACAATCGGTCGTCGTGGTATCCAATACCTAGACTGGATCGAGCACCCAGGTGCTAACTGGATTCGTAACCAACCATATGCGGGTGTTTATTCTCCTAAGAAATTTGTTTACTACAAAACGCAAGAGAATTCATTAACGGATGGTTCTGGCTGGACACGTGGTTATGCAACTATGAATTACAATATCATTCGTTTCTCAGATGTATTGTTAATGGCTGCAGAAGCTGAAATCGAAGCTGGTTCTTTAACAACTGCTTTAGGTTATATCAACCAAGTGCGTAACCGTGCTGCTGATCCTGCTACTTTTGTTAAAAACAAGACTACGGGTGCTAACGAGGCTAATTATAAAATTTCTCCTTATACTGCCTTTGCAGATAAAGCAGAAGCACAAAAAGCAGTTCGTTTAGAGCGTATGCTTGAATTAGCGACTGAAGGTCACCGTTTCTTCGACTTAGTTCGTTGGGGTGTAGCATCTAAGGCTTTGAATGCTTATTTAAAGTATGAAGGTTCTATCTTGGTAACTATGTTTGGTGGTGCAACGTTCAAAACAGGACGTGAGTACTTGCCAATTCCTCAAGCACAAATTGATATCACAGGAACTTCAATCTTGAAGCAAAATCCAAGTTATTAATTAGTGAATTAATTTTCTTAAAAAAGGTGGGAACTTGTTCCCACCTTTTTTATTTTTATAGAATGAAAAATTACCTTATGCGAAGTAGTCTATTATACATTTCAGTTCTTTTTGCCTTCTTGTTTTCGGCTTGTAAATCAAAAACCACTTTTGAGCTTTTATCCAGTGAGGAAACAGGTATTCATTTTTCAAATCAGATCAATGAAAATGATACTTTACATATTTTGAAGTATGAATACCTCTATAATGGAAGTGGCGTGGGTATGGGTGATTTTAACAACGATGGCTTAACCGATCTTTTATTTTCAGGTAACCAAGCAAATGCTACGCTGTATTTGAATAAGGGGGATATGAAATTCGAGGATGTCTCTAAAAAATCAGGAATCAATACCCTCAACAGATGGTGCGCTGGCGTTAGTATTGTTGATATAAATGGTGATGGTCTATTGGATTTTTATATCTCCTCTACTATGAAGAATGCTGCTAAGGATAGGGAGAATATGCTTTTCGTAAATCAAGGTATTAAAAATGGGGTGCCCACATTTAAGGAAATGGCAGTTGAGTATGGTATTAATGATAATGGGCATAGTGAACATGCTGCCTTCTTTGATTATGATAAAGATGGGGATCTTGATTTGTATGTTTTAACAGATCAAATTACCGAATTCCCTTCCATGTATCGCGAGAAAATTATTGATGGATCTCATCCGAATACGGATCGTCTTTATCGGAATGATTGGTCTAAAGAAAAGAATCATCCTGTATTTACAAACGTTTCAAGAGAGGCAGGTATAAATATTGAAGGTTTTGGACTTGGTATTAATATTTGCGATATTAATCAAGATAATTGGCCTGATATCTATGTAACGAATGATTATGTGACTAATGATTTATTATATATCAATAATCACGATGGGACTTTTACCGATCAATCTAAAGCTTATTTTAAACATACCAGTTTATCAGCTATGGGAAATGATATCGCTGACATCAATAATGATGGATTAGCTGATATCGTAGCCCTTGACATGCTTCCTAAAAGCAATGAGCGGAAGAAGCAATTAGCGCCAGCGAATCATTATCAAACCTATCAAAACAGTGATAAGTTTGGATATACGTATCAATATATGCGTAATACGTTGCAATTAAATACTGGCAAAAATGCGGATGGCAGTGTTAAGCCATTTCAAGAGATCAGTTTAATGGCTGGAGTAGCAGAAACGGAGTGGAGCTGGTGCCCATCTTTAGCCGATTTTGATAATGATGGCTTTAGAGATTTATTAATTACTAATGGTTTCCCTAAAGATGTGACGGACCGGGATTTTATGTCCTATCAAGCAGAGTCTTCTCGAATCTCTTCTATAGATGTCATGTTAACGAAGTTACCCGTGATTAAGGTCAATAACTACGCCTTTAAAAATGTAGGTGGGTTGAAATTTCAGGATGTGAGTGCAGCCTGGGGCATTCAAAAACCTTCCTTTTCGAATGGAGCCACATACGGGGATTTAGATAATGATGGAGACTTAGATTATGTGGTGAATAATATCAATGACGAGGCTTTTGTTTATCGAAATAATACGATTGAGGAACAGTCTGATAAAGGGCATTATATACGAGTTAAGTTTCAGGGTGAAGGTTTGAATAAACAAGCTTTAGGAGCAAAGTTAGAAGGCGTTTTTTCTGACGGTTCCCGTTTCTATTATGAAAATACCCCTTATCGAGGATATTTATCAAGCGTTGAACCAGTTGCTCATATAGGATTGGGCTCTAAGCGTTTGAAAGAATTGCGCGTGATTTGGCCAAATGATAAAATGCAAATCATTCAAAATCCTAGAATCGATCAGATCCTTCAAGTTAGGATAAAGGATGCTAATCAACCTTGGAAGTCTCTTTTTGATCAAAATCAACCATTGTTACTAGATGTAAGCGACGCTTTGCAGTTAACGGATGTGCACAAAGAATATGATTTTGTTGATTTTAACTTTCAAAGTTTATCTCCTTTCAAAATGTCTGAGCTTGGTCCTGGCGCTTCTGCAGGAGACATAAATGGTGATGGCTTAGAAGATTTTTTTGTGGGTGGGGCGAAGTTTTATTCTGGAATTTTCTATTTACAACAAGCCACAGGGCAATTTATTCGTAAACCATTAGAAGGAGTCATTGAATCTAAAACGAAGCTTGGGGAAGATCTAGGCTCGTTATTGATTGATATGGATCGGGATGGAGATCTTGATCTATATATAGCTCGTGGAGGTACAGAGGACAAGGCTAATGCCGCCAGTTTTCAAGATGTGATTTATGCAAATGATGGCAAAGGGAATTTTACTTTAGTTAGTTCAGCCTTGCCACCATTTTTTGAGAGTAATTCATCCGTTAGGTCAGCTGATTATGACCGGGATGGGGATTTGGATATTTTTGTCAGTGGTCGAAATGTGCCATTTGCTTATCCTCAAGGAACGGTGTCGCGCTTATTTAGAAACGATTCTAAGACAGGTGCTATTAAATATACAGATGTAACGGCTCAGATAGCTCCCGGCCTTTTGACGAAATCATTGACATGCGAAGGTATTTGGTCGGATATGAATAATGATGGCTGGGTAGATTTAGTTTTAGCAGGGGAGTTTAGCCCTATTCAAATTTATGAGAATCAAAAAGGGAAATTAAGCCCTTTAAAGGATACTGGATTAGATGCATTCACCGGCTTATGGGGTTCTATTACTTCGGGTGATATGGATCAGGACGGCGACTTGGATTTAGTAGTGGGAAATATGGGTAAAAACACGATTTTACGCGCTAGCAAGAGCCAGCCAGTTGAAGTATTACACGGCGATTTAGATGGTAATGGCGTGTATGATTTAGTGCCCTTTGTTTATTTCCAAAATGAGAGTGGTTTAGTTGCTTCTTATCCACTTTTTGGAAAGGATGATACGCATAAACAACTTAATTCTACCCGGGCTAGGTATGTTTACTACAAAGATTTTGGATTAGCTACCCAAGAAACATTATTGTCCGAGTCTGAAAAATCGAAAGCGCAAAAAGTATCTTTTATCGAAAATGCTTCGGTTTACATTGAAAACCTTGGTAAAGGAAGATTTAAAATACATGAGTTGCCTGCGTTAGCTCAAGTTTCTGCCATAAATGGTATGCAGGTGGTAGATATTAATCAAGATGGTTATTTAGATATATTGTATGTGGGAAATAACTACGCCAATGAAGTTTCTTCAGGTCGATATGATGCCTCGAATGGTGGGGTATTACTAGGAAATGGGAAAGGCGAATTTACGTATTATCAGAATTCGGGACTATTGGTTAGCGGAGATGCTAAATCATTCTTAGGCATTCAATTAGGTAAAGATCAATTAGCCTTTATTGCATTTCAAAATAGGGGCCCTATGCGTATTTTTAAGCCTTTGAAGCCTTTCGAAAAAATAGCTAAGCCAGGTAAAGATTATAGTTATCAGTTTGCAGGTAAAAAACAACAAGTGTTTTGGACAAATGGATCGTCTTATTTGAGTCAAAGCCAAAACGCTCAACTGTTTGCCCCGAAAGGTGCTAAACTAATGAATTAGGTTTTTGAAGTAGGTCAGTTGAAGGCCAGGTATCATTTTTCCACTTGGCTTTACAACATCATACATATAATTTCCTAATATGATATCGATATCACCATCTTTATCCATATCTGCCGCGTCCATCATGATGTATTTACCTCCTGAGGGAATGTTCAAATTACTTACCTTGAATTGCAGATTACCCTGGTTTTGAAAATATAGGAACGATTCCATTTTTCCTTTATCATTTTCCGCAAAGAAAGCGATCATAGCTAGATCCAAGTCACCATCTTTATCGAAATCCCTAGCGACCGTTTTAGAGGCACCATAGCTAGGGTAAAAGTACTTTTCACTAAAATTATTTCTCCCATCATTTAGATAAAGGTGAACTCCATGATAGGCTTTTTTAGAACGGGAATAATCGGCATTGTCCCCATTAGAAATGATAATGTCATCAAATCCATCTTTATTCAGGTCAGCTACTTCCATGAAGCTACTGCCAAAAACGGAATCAAACTGCAAAAGTGGCTTTTCAACGAAAACTCCCATGCCTTTGTTGATAAATAATGAAACCCCTTCTCTTGATTGGCCATATAATACTAATAAATCAGGTTTCCCATCTTTCGTATAATCTTTAATCACCACATTGCGGGATCCTGCCTGCATTTTTAGGATATTTCTTTTTCCTGTTTTTCCATCAACTAAAACCAGTTGACCTTGCTCGTAGCCAAATTCACAAATGACAAAATCATCTACGCCATCTCCATTGAAATCACTTAATTGAATATCAACTGGTCTTTTTAAAGAATCAACGATGGAAGTTAATTTACCTTTATTGGAGACAAGTAGGAGATTCCCTAATTTCTCATCATTCGGATGCATTTTTCCAATGGCTAAAAGATATGTTTTGTCTCCTTTAAATTGGGTTAGGGAGATTGGACTTTTTGTAATTTGTGTGCTTTTAAGTTTCATTTTATCATCTAAAATCCACAGCTTGTTACTTCGAGTGCCTACCCAAGTTTCTTTTTTAGTTGGATGAACTCGAATCGAAGTGACACCTCCCATGCCATCTGTTTTCGAAATAAATGAACCCATTTCAAAGTGTAACGGATCCGATGTGATGGGACTTCTTTTTTTCTGTGGTAGCGGCTTTTCTGGGGCATTTTTTAGATAATATTCCGCTATTAGATCGTATTCTTCTTGACTAATCTTGGCAATAGATGGATAAATATCCATTTGGATAGCACTTTGATATTGCTCTTCTGAAATGCGTGTTAATAATTCAAAGCGATCTCCTAATCCTAGTCGTAAACTCATTTCGGGTAATACTCCATCCTTCCAGGTTTTTTTGTCCAAAAGGCTCGGATCTGGGAACTTGTGGCAAGAACTACAGTTTTCTTTCGCCAGTTCTTCCCCTGTCTTTTTTGTGCTGCAGGCGAAAGTAAATAAGGCAAGGAATACGAAGGCTACAATTCTCATTCGGGTAAGGCGGTTGCAGTTGAACTAGTCAGGGTGGAATCCCCTCCGATTCCTCCTACACAACTAAAGTCAAAGGCGATATTTTCAGGTTTGATAAAAGGCATTTTTTGGTAGCCATCTAAAGCGAGAGATCGGTCGCTGTAGACTTTTTCCATAAACTTAGTGAAGGCTGGCATCGCCATTTTAGCACCTTGTCCTAGTTGAATATTTCTAAAGTGAATGCTTCGGTCATCGCCACCTACCCAAACGCCGGTGACTAATTTTTGGGTGACACCCATGAACCAACCATCGGAGAAGTTTGAAGTGGTACCGGTTTTAGCACCGATTTCATTGCCGGCAGCAATAAAGCTACGGTTCAATCCTTCGGCTGTTCCACCTGGTTCGCGTACCGCGCCTTGTAACATGAAGGTCATCAAATAAGCCGTTTCAGGCTTCATAACAGCTTTAGCGGTAGGGGAGAACTCGCGTAATACGACGCCATTTTTATCCGTGATCTTCAATATGATAATCGGATCGATTTTTTCACCTCCATTAGCGAAGGTGCTGTAGGCAGAAACTTGTTCGAATACAGATACTTCGGAGGTTCCTAGACATAGAGATGGCCCTTCGTAAAGGGAGCTAGTAATTCCTGCTTTGTGGGCAAAATCTGCGATTTTGCTGGCGCCTAAGGCTTTCATTAGTTTCGCAGAAATCGTGTTGATGGAGCGACCCATCGCACGGCGAAGAGTTAAGCTTTCGTAACTGTATTTGCCATCGGAGTTTTGGGGAGTCCAGGTGTCGTTTGTTAATCCATCTTCTGTTCCAAAAGTCACCGGCTCATCCACGTATTTATCGCATGGTGTCGCAATCTCATTTTCAATGGCCGCCCCATAAACGAATGGTTTGAAGGTAGAGCCTGGCTGGCGCTTACTTTGGGCGATATGATCATACTTGAAATACTTGTAATTAATGCCGCCTATCCAGGCCTTCACGTGGCCATTCGTAGGGTCCATGGACATCATACCCACGTTCAGAATGCGTTTGTAATAGCGCATCGAATCCAAGGGGCTTAAGGTCGTATCAATGTCGCCGTGATAGGAGAATACGGTCATTTTGATGGGGCGATTCAATTCCTCCCAAACCCGCATCTCATCATTATTATAGGCCTCCATTAAGTCGCGGTAACGTTGCGTCCGCTTCATGGCAGAAGAAATGAAGCCTTTGATCTCTTGCATTTTTTCGTTCACCCACGGATTCCTGCCAGCCCAGTGTTGATTAAAGGCGATTTGCTCCGCTTTCATATGCTCCTGCACCGCATCTTGCGCATATTTCTGCATACGTGAATCGATCGAAGTATGAATGCGAAGTCCACTTGTGTACAAATTGAGTTGTTGGTCTTCTGGGCGATCCTTATTGATCTCTTGAAGGATGCCTAAAATTTCTTTGCGAATCGATTCGCGCAAGTAAGGTGCCGCACCTGTGTTTTGATTCTCAACTTTGTATTTCAAATTAAGCGGATCAGCCTGCATCTTTTCGGCATCTGCTTCTGTCAGGTATTCGTATTTCGCTAATTGCCCTAAGACCGTATTACGACGTGCCAAAGTGCGTTCTGGGCGAATGCGCGGGTCGTATAGAGACGGGTTTTGCAATAAACCGATCAATGTTGCTGCTTCTGGGTAGGTGACCGTCTGCACATTTTTCTGGAAATAGGTGCGGCAGGCAACCTGAATGCCATAGGCATTATTGCCAAAGCTCACCTCATTCAAATACATCGCTAAAATCTCCTGCTTCGTATAGCGTCGCTCTAATTTGATGGCTAGAATCCATTCTTTGATTTTGGCAATCGCCGTCTTCAATCCTCCCACCTTCATCAACAAACCCATATAAATGGGGTCGTCTTCTCCATATTCCAACGAACGCGTGTGGAAGAGGTTCTTCGCTAATTGCTGGGAAATGGTACTACCACCGCCAGATGTCCCAAAAGAGAACAAAACCCGCGCCATCGAACGCACATCGATACCAGAGTGGCTAATGAAACGCGCATCTTCCGTCGCCATCAAGGTATTTACCAAGATGGGAGATAGTTCCTCGAATTCCACTGGATTGCGATTTTCTCTAAAGTATTTGCCTATTTCCTCCCCATCTTCTGAGATCAAAAGAGAGGCTTCTTGGCTCTTCGGGTTTTCTAATTCCTGCAGGCTAGGCATTCCTCCAAAAAGCCACAAGAAATTATAGTTCACCGCCGTAATAAACAGGATGGAAAATAGGAGTGTGCCTCCAAAGAT
>CANFWR010000054.1 GCA_947450865.1 Cytophagaceae bacterium | reverse complement strand
TGGTTAGGCAAACATACTTTTTTCAAACACATTGGATTATACGCTTATCGGGCCGATATTTTGCCTGGTTTAAGTGCATTGAAGCCCACATCTTTAGAGCTAGCCGAATCTCTTGAACAGTTGCGTTGGGTACAAAATGGTATTCGAATTAAGGCCATCGAAACGCAATTTGAAACGATAGGAATTGATTCCCCGGAAGATTTGGAAAAAATTCAAAAAATGGGCCTCATTTAGGCTGAAAAGCGGTATATTTGCTAGATTTTTGGCATAAACATCTGTCAAAGATCTGATTTTCCTTATGCAAAGACCACCTATAAAAGACGTATTGCGCGAAAAGATTTTAATTCTAGACGGCGCGATGGGTTCTTTAATTCAACAATACAATTTAACGGATGCGGATTACCGCGGCGAACGCTTCAAAAATTTCCCACATGAAGTGAAAGGAAACAATGATTTGTTGTCCATCACGCGTCCGGATGTGATCAAGGAAATTCACGCGAAATACTTTACGGCAGGAGCTGATATCGCAGAAACGAATACCTTCTCTGGAACTTCCATTGCGATGGCGGATTACCACATGGAGGATTTAGTCTATGAATTGAACTTCGAATCAGCTAAAATCGCGCGTGAAGTAGCCGATGAATTTACGGCCAAAGATCCTTCGAAGCCACGTTATGTCGCTGGTTCCATTGGACCCACGAACCGTACCCTTTCGCTTTCTCCAGATGTCAATGATCCGGGTTATAGAGCGGTCACTTTTGATGAATTAGTTATTGCTTACACCGAACAAATTCAAGGTTTAGTAGACGGAGGGGCCGATTTATTATTAGTAGAAACAATTTTCGATACCCTGAATGCGAAGGCAGCCTTGTTTGCCATAGATCAATATTTCAAACAAAATCCATCCAAGCCTTATTTGCCGGTGATGGTCTCTGGAACGATTACGGATGCCTCAGGGCGTACTTTATCGGGCCAAACAACGGAAGCCTTCTTGACTTCGGTTTCGCACATGCCTTTGCTTTCAGTGGGCCTAAACTGCGCTTTAGGAGCAGATTTAATGCGTCCTTATGTGAAGACTTTGAACGATAAATCCCCTTTCTTAGTTTCTGCTCACCCGAATGCGGGTTTGCCGAATGAAATGGGTGAATACGATCAATCTCCTTCAGAAATGGCGGTTATCATCGATGATTTCTTAGCGAACGGCTTCTTGAATATCATTGGAGGCTGTTGTGGAACCACGCCAGCCCACATTCAAGCGATTGCGGAAGTGGCTGCGAAGCACAAGCCTCACGTGATTCCGGAAGGAAATGTCAATCAAAAACTATCAGGTCTTGAGCCTTTAGAGATTACGGAATTAACCAATTTTGTGAACGTAGGGGAGCGTTGCAATGTGACGGGTTCGAAGAAATTTGCGCGTCTAATTCGCGAAGAAAAATTTGAAGAAGCCATTGCCGTGGCCCGTGAGCAGGTCGATGGTGGTGCCCAGATTTTGGACATCAACATGGATGAGGGGATGATTGATGGCGTGAAAATGATGCCACAATTCCTGAATTTATTGATGGCAGAGCCTGATATCGCTCGTCTACCGATTATGATTGACTCCTCGAAATGGGAGGTGATTGAAGCCGGTTTGAAGTGCGTGCAAGGTAAATCGGTGGTGAATTCAATCTCTTTGAAAGAAGGGGAACAAAAATTCATTGAATCCGCGAATTTGGTAAAAATGTACGGTGCTTCAGTGGTCGTGATGGCCTTTGATGAAACGGGTCAAGCGGATTCGTATGAACGTCGTATTGAGATTTGTCAACGTGCCTATGATATTTTAGTCGATAAAGTTGGTTTACCAGCGCAGGACATCATTTTCGATCCCAATATTTTAACGGTTGCCACAGGAATCGAGGAGCATAATAATTATGCGGTTGATTTCATCAAGGCAACCAAATGGATTAAAGAAAACTTGCCACACGCGAAAGTTTCGGGTGGGGTTTCGAATATCTCGTTCTCTTTCCGCGGAAACGAATTAGTGCGTGAGGCGATGCATACCGTTTTCTTGTACCATGCGATTAAGGCGGGTATGGATATGGGAATCGTTAACGCCAGTCAATTAGGCGTTTATGATGACATTGATAAAACGTTACGTGATTTGTGCGAGGATGTTTTGTTGAATCGCAATCCAGAATCGACAGAAAAATTAGTGGCTTATGCCGAAACGGTTAAGTCTGCTGGTAAAGAATTAGTAGTAGATGATGCCTGGAGAAAAGAGCCGGTAAACAAGCGTTTAGAGCACGCTTTGATCAAAGGTTTGACGGAATTCATCGATGAAGATGTGGAAGAAGCACGTCAATTAGTGGAGCGTCCGATTCAGGTGATTGAAGGTCCTTTGATGGACGGTATGAATGTAGTGGGAGATTTGTTTGGAGAAGGAAAAATGTTCTTGCCACAGGTTGTGAAGTCAGCTCGTGTGATGAAGAAGGCGGTGGCCTATTTATTGCCTTATATCGAAGCAGAGAAAGAAGGAGGGGAGAGTTCCTCGGCTGGGAAGATCTTGATGGCGACCGTAAAAGGCGATGTGCATGATATTGGAAAGAATATTGTGGGTGTAGTTTTGGCTTGTAATAATTACGAAGTGATTGACATCGGTGTGATGGTTCCTTGCGATAAAATCCTAGCTGCGGCGAAGGAGCATAACGTAGATATCATCGGTTTATCTGGTTTGATTACGCCGTCTCTTGATGAGATGGTGTATGTGGCCAAAGAAATGGAGCGCCTCGGTTTCAAAGTGCCTTTATTGATTGGTGGAGCTACAACGTCTCGTATTCACACGGCGGTAAAAATTGATCCTCACTACTCAGGACCCGTGATTCACGTGTTGGATGCATCTCGTTCCGTTCCAGTGGCAGGACGTTTATTGCAAAGTGAATTAACGTCTCAAGAAATCTTCAACGAGATTAAAACGGAATACGCTGAATTGAGAACGGCTCATGCTGCCCGTCAGCAAGAGAAAAATTACTTGTCTATCGATCAAGCGCGTGCTAAATCGAGTGGCATTGATTGGACTGGATTTAAGTCAAAACAACCGTCTTTCTTAGGCGTGAAGTATTTTGAAGACTATTCATTAGCAGAAATTGCGAAATACATTGACTGGACTCCGTTCTTCTCGACTTGGCAATTGTCCGGAAAATACCCACGTATTTTCGATAATGAGGTGGTAGGGAAAGAGGCGAAGAAATTATTCGATGATGCTCAGGCTTTATTGAAAGAAATTATTGAGAATAAATCGCTTCAGGCGAAGGCGGCCTTAGGATTTTTCCCGGCCAACTCGCTAGGAGATGATATTATCTTGCATGATTACGTGGAGAAGGCGCTAGAAGTAGCTTGCGAGAAACACGGTTCACACAAACAGTTTTCTTACGAGATTCAACACAAAGACGAATCTTCAGACAAGAGCCAGTGGTTGCACCATTTACGTCAACAAGGCCAAAAAGCAAGCACGCTTCCTAACCGTTGTTTAAGCGACTTTATTGCTCCTTTAAACTCGGGCGAGACAGATTATATCGGCGCCTTTGCGGTGACGACGGGTCTGGGAATCGAAGCGCTTTTGGACAAATACGAAAAAGAGCACGATGACTATAACTCGATTATGGTCAAGGCATTAGCGGATCGTTTAGCGGAAGCTTTCGCCGAATTATTGCACGAACGTGTGCGCAAAGAATTCTGGGGCTATGCGGCTGAAGAGACTTTAAGCAACGAAGAGTTGATTTCGGAGAAATACGATGGAATTCGTCCGGCACCGGGTTATCCGGCTTGTCCAGATCACACAGAGAAGAAGCGTTTATTTGAATTATTGGATGCGGAGAAGCAGATCGGGATTCAATTAACGGAAAGTTATGCGATGTATCCGGCCTCTGCGGTGTCTGGATTCTATTTCTCTCATCCGGAGAGTACATATTTTGGTTTAGGTAAGATTGCCAAAGACCAAGTGACAGATTATGCGAAGCGCAAAGGCATGTCCTTAGACGACGTAGAAAGATGGTTAAGCCCCGTATTGAATTATGACTAAGATTACCAAATACTTTGAGGAAGCGGCGGGAAAAACACTATTCTCGATCGAGATCATTCCACCGATGAAAGGTCAACATTTGGGCGAATTGATGTCGCACATTGAGCCTTTGATGGAATTTAAGCCGCCCTTTATTGAGGTGACGTACCACCGCGAAGAATATGTGGAAAAAGTAGTGGATGGCGTTTCTAAGCGTATTCCAATTCGCAAGCGTCCAGGTACCTTGGGTATCTGCGCCTCCATCATGCAACGTTTTCAGATCGAGGCCGTTCCGCATGTGATTTGTGGAGGATTTACCAAAGAAGAAACCGAGGATTTCCTCATCGATCTTCACTATTTAGGCATAGAGAATGCACTTTTATTGCGCGGTGACCAAGAAAAGGGAGAAACTCAATTCGTTCCTAAGCCAGGTGGTCATGCCTATGCAAACGAATTAGTGGAGCAAGTAGCGGCGATGAACCAGGGTATTTTATTACACGAAGAAACAGAGTCATTGCCTACTAATTTTTGTATTGGCGTAGCCGGTTATCCTGAGAAACACATTGATGCCGTTTCCTTTGATCAGGATTTGCGTTATTTGAAGCAAAAAGTAGATGCAGGTGCGGATTACATCGTGACGCAAATGTTCTTCGATAATGCGAAGTATTTTGATTTCGTCAAGAAATGCCGCGAGATGGGGATTCATGTTCCCATCATTCCAGGTTTGAAGCCTCTAGCAACTGAACGTCAATTGGATATTTTGCCGGAGATTTTCCATTTAGAGATTCCTGCTGAATTTGTTTCAGAGGCTCGTAAATGCACGAATAATGCGGCCATTAAGCAATTAGGAATAGAATGGGCGGTACAACAAGGGAAAGAGTTGATCCAAGCTGGTGTGCCTGCTTTGCATTTCTACACAATGAGTAAATCTGATAGCGTGCGCGCTATCGCTGAAAAACTATTCTAATGAAAGTTTTGGTCTATGGTGCGAGTACGAATCCTAGTCGATATGCCTATATCGCTACGGAATTACTTTTGCAGCATGGACACGAGGTTTCTTTAGTAGGAATTAAGAAAGGGGAGGTGTTAGGCTTGACCATTCAACAAGATCAACCTTTGCTGGAAGAGATCGATACTGTGACACTTTACGTAGGTCCAGCGAATCAGGACGGACTAATTGATTATTTAAAATCAATAAACCCTAGAAGGGTAATTTTCAATCCAGGCACTGAAAATCCAGAGCTCGAAAGGGCATTAGAAAAATTGGGAATTCAAACAGAAGAGGCCTGCACGCTGGTTTTATTACATACAGGCCAGTTTTAAGATCTTATTGAGCTGTTAACGTAAACTCAAATTCCTCCATAATCAAGTTCGCTAGCAATTTCTTGCAAGCATTTGTTACCACCTCATTTGCTTCAGCTTCAGAAGCTGCATCCACCGTTAATGTGATGTGCTTGCCAATACGAACGCCTGCCACTTGGTTAATACCTAAGTTTTGTAAGCCAATAAGTACCGCTTTTCCCTGAGGATCAAGGATTTCTTTTTGAGGCATTACGTTGATTTCAGCTAAGAATTTCATTATTTGTTTGGATTTAAAAGGAAAATAAGGCCGGAAAGGAGGATGTATGCGATCACTAAAACCGGAATTGCTGCAAATTTAAGCATAACAAGGGCAGCAATGCAAAAAATAAGGAAAATGAATTTTACTTGATTGCTTTTCCAATCCCAAGTCTTGAACTTAAACGCCAGTAAAGGCAATTCGCAGACTAAGAGATAACTCATCACTACCGCATAAATCAATAGGCCTTTGAAGTGTAGAATATAGGCGCTGTATTCTGGCTGATAATGTAGAATTAAGGGTAAGGAAGCAATTAAAAGTCCGTTTGCTGGGGTAGGTACTCCGATGAATTGATCACTTTGGCGGGTATCAATATTGAATTTTGCCAAACGATAGGCTGACATCAATACTAAAACAAATACCATAAATGGCTTATAGAATCCGAATAATCCTACCGTGCATTGTGTTCCGCAGCTTTGTTCTACTAAACTAAACAAGATAAAAGCAGGCAAAACCCCAAAAGACACCATATCTGCCAAAGAGTCCAACTGTTTTCCCAGTTCGGAATAGGCCTGCAAAGCACGCGCTAAAAATCCATCAAAAAAATCGCATACAAGGGAGATGAAAATACAATAGGAGGCGCTCACTAAATCGCCTTGCATCACGAACCAAATTCCGATGCAACCAGCCATCAAATTGCCTAGTGTTAGTAAGTTAGGGATTTCTTTTTTCATGCTTTTACGAATGGATTGGATACTTTTTCTTGACCTATGGTCGTGCTTCCCCCGTGACCAGGATATACAATCGTTGATTCAGGTAAGGTATATAATTTCGTTTGAATGCTGTGAACTAAATCAGCGTGATTGCATAAAGCGAAGTCGGTTCTACCAATACTTTGTCTAAACAACACATCTCCATCAAATAATAGGCCTTCATTTTCAAAATACAAAGCCACGTGTCCAGGTGCGTGACCCGGTACAAATAAAATCTTGATTTCCATTTCGCCTATTTGAAGAACTTGGTTCTCTTCATACCAAACATCTACTTCCGAAGGTTGGTAATGGGGGAATCCATATACTTGCGCACGATTTGCTGAATCTTTTAGCAAAGGTTCATCTTTTGGATGAAGGTAAAACGGAATTTTATATTCTTGTCTAAAATACTCCACACCTAATACATGATCGATGTGCGCGTGGGTATTTAGAATATGTGTTAACGTAATGTTTTTTTCTTCAATAAAGCTTTTTAGCGTTTGACGCTCCTCAAAAGTGTAGCATCCCGGATCTACGATAATACCGATTCCTTGGGAATCCCAAATGATATAGGTATTTTCTCGAAATTGATTTACGGTGAAGGCTTGATGGAAGATCATAATTATTTACCTAAAAGGAAGATACATGGTTTTTTGTGTAAATCAGGTTGCGCTTTTGCCCAGTCACTTGCCTTTTTTGTTTGAACAAATCCGGAGGGTGCTGTCACATCACAAGCAATGCAAATTAATGAATCTGGGGCACATTGTGCTATCAGATCTTCTAACATTGCATTGTTTCGGTAGGGAGTTTCAATGAAGATTTGTGTCTGACCCCATTTGGCTACATCTCGATCCAATTGTTCGATTTTGCGAATGCGCGCGGCTTTGTCGATAGGAAGATAGCCGATGAAGGCGAAACTTTGGCCAGAAAAACCAGATCCCATTAAGCCTAATAAGATAGAAGAGGGGCCTACTAATGGAATTACCTCGATGTTTTGCTGCTGTGCAATCGAAACGGCTAAAGCGCCAGGATCTGCTACCCCCGGGCAACCCGCTTCCGAAATAACGCCAATATATTCGACTGAACTATGTTTTTTGTAAAAATCCGTAACAGTTTTAGGCTGCGTATCTTTATCTAATACCTCAAAAACCAAACTGTCTATCTGAATTCCTAGTTTCAATTCACTGATGAATCGCCTCGCCGTGCGCACATTTTCGACTAAAAAATGCGTCGTTTGTTGAAGAGCCTTTAGGATTTGAGGGCTTAGGACTTCGGAGGACGTGTTTTCTGCAATCGGGCAGGGGATGAGGTAAACTTTCATAAATACGATTGAAGCGCCTGTAGAAATAGCTCCGGTTGATCTGCTTGCACCCAATGGCCCGCCCCTGGAATCTCTACTAATTCAAAATTAGGGAAAATTTCCGCAATGTATCGTTCGTCTTCCGGTTGAATATAATGGGAATCTGCTCCTTTAATGAACAGCGTTTCCGTATTCGAGGCAGCAGGAACGAATAATTCGTGCCCTACGACATCAATATTATTCGTGATTACTTTTAGATTAATTCGCCACGCAAAGTGCTGCTCAGCGTTCCGGTAAAGATTCTTTAATAGGAATTGACGCACGCCTTCTTTTTCTTCAAAGCGTTTCAGGTGGTCATTGGCCGCTTGGCGACTCTCCAGTGTAGATAAATCTAGACTGTTTAACCCCTCCAAAATGTGGGTATGGTGCACCGGATAGAATTTAGGCGCGATATCGACAATCACAATGCGAGAAGCGATGCCTGGATGTAATAAATCGAATTGCATGACCACTTTGCCGCCCATGCTATGACCGATTAGGATGGGTTTTTCTAATTGATGCTCTTGGATAAATTCCAACAGATCAGCCGCCATCACCTCGTAATTGAATTCGTCTCCCCAGGGCGATTGTCCGTGGTTTCTTTGGTCCACTAAAAATACGCGGTGATTTTCAGAAATCGCTTTTCCAAAACCCAACCAATTATCCGAGGTCCCAAAAATCCCATGTAGAATAATAACCGGCGTGCCCGATTCACCAAGTGCGCGATAAAATAATTTCATTAGGCTAAGTAAATGGCTTTTTCTTTGCGTTCCGTTAATTCCCCAATCGGATTTAACTCAAATCCATTTATTAATGCAAATGCTTCGAATTCCGCCGTATGTTCCGCTTCTACAGCGATTAATAGTCCTCCAGAAGTTTGTGGATCCGCTCCTATATAACGTTGGCGTTCTGAAATCTCCTCGCTTAAACGGTCGCCATAGCTCGCTAAATTGCGCGCTGTTCCACCTGGGAAGCAGTTGAGGTCTAAATAATGAGCTATATTAGGAAGCAAAGGCAGGTTTTCGAACGCAATTTTAGCGCTCAAGCCAGATCCATCCGCCATCTCCACCAAGTGTCCGAACAATCCAAAACCAGTCACATCGGTTAATGATTTCACATAACTTAAGGGACCAAGCTTTTCCCCGAAGCTGTTTAATGTACTCATTTGCTTCACGGCGCGTGCTAAATCGGCAGGACTAACGATACCTCGTTTTTGGCCTGTCGATAAAATCCCAACCCCTAAAAGCTTCGTTAGGTATAACATACAGCCTTTCGTGGCCGTATCATTCTGTTTTAAATTTTCTTTGCGCACCTTTCCTGTAACCGCTAGCCCAAAAATAGGCTCAGGAGAATCAATCGAATGACCTCCTGCTAACGGAATTCCTGCTTCAGCACAAGCTGCACGTCCACCTTCTAATACTTGCGCCGCGATTTCAGGTGCTAATTTATCTATCGGCCAGCCTAGAATAGCAATGGCCATCAATGGACTTCCGCCCATGGCATAGATGTCAGAAATGGCATTTGTCGCCGCAATTTTCCCAAAATCAAATGGATCATCCACGATGGGCATAAAGAAGTCAGTCGTCGAAATAACTGCCTCGCCATTCTGCCAATCAAAAACAGCTGCGTCATCTCGGCTCTCATTTCCGACTAATAATAGGGGGTGAGAGGCCTTAGGTTTGTCTGATTTTAGGATTTGGTCCAAAATCTGTGGGGATATTTTACATCCGCAACCTGCGCCGTGGCTAAAGGAAGTTAATTTGATATTTTCTGACATTTGGAATAATTAGGTTACAAAATTATTCTTTAAATAATTAAAAATTAAGATTCTGTTAAATAAATGCTGATTATAGGACTATAAGGGGCTCGTTTTATTAGTAAATTGAAGATTTTTGTCCTTTTAGTCCTAAATACCAATAGGTTACCCCTAAATGGTTAAAAATAGTTTTTGGAGTATTTGATTTTTCTCATTTATTTTGTGTCAATATTTCTCAATTAACTTTATAACTAAATTTCAATTTTATGCAGAGAAGGTTTATTACTAAATCAGTGTTATTAGGAGCATTTTTTGCACTTATTATGGCACTACCTGTTGGGCGCGCCTTTGCTCAGGGGTCTACAACATCCGCATTGTCGGGTACCGTTGTAGATGAAAAAGGTCAAGGATTACCAGGTGCAACGGTAATCGCCATTCACGAACCTACGGGTTCTCGTTACGGTGCATCTACTCGTGGAGATGGTCGTTACAACATTGTAAACATGCGTGTGGGTGGTCCTTACAAAGTGACTGTTTCATTTGTGGGTTACAAAGAATCTGTTCAAACTGGAATGTCTTTAACTTTAGCACAAGAGCTTAGCCAGAACTTCAAATTAGAATTAAATCAGGCACAATTAGAAGAAGTTAAAGTGGTTGCGTCTCGTTCATCTGTGATTAACTCAGGTCGTACGGGTGCTGCTACAACGGTTTCTAATAGCTCTATCACTACTTTACCTACGTTAAACCGTTCGTTAGGTGATTTCGCTCGTTTAGATCCACGTGCAAACGGATTGAACTTCGCTGGTCGTAATGCATTATATAATAACGTAACGGTTGACGGTGCATTCTTTAACAATGCGTTCGCTTTATCACCAACTATTGGTGGTCAGGCAGGTGCTTCTCCTATCTCAGTAGATGCGATCGATCAATTCCAAGTATTAATTGCTCCTTATGACGTCCGTCAAGGTATGGCAACTGGTGCTAACATCAACGTTGTAACTAAATCTGGTACAAACGATTGGTCTGGTTCTGCTTACTATTTTGGTACAGACCAAAACCAAGTGGGTAATAAGATCGGTGATGTGGTTAACCAATATGGTAACTTTCAAAGAGGTCAATTCGGTGGTCGTATCGGTGGTGCAATCATTAAAAACAAATTATTTGTTTTTGCTTCATTCGAACAAGAATTGCAAACACAACCAGGCTCTAACTACGTAGCTAGACGTGATGGTTCTACTGCTGGTAACCAATCCGTGGCTACTGCGGCACAATTAGATCAAATCAAGTCATTATTAATGACGAAGTATAACTATGATCCAGGTGCTTACGAGAACTGGAATAAAGAAAATTATTCTCAAAAAGCGAACATTCGTTTAGACTGGAACATTTCTGACAAGCACAAGTTCAACTTAAAGTATAACTACTTACGTTCTTACTCTGATGTGAGCCCATCTTCATCAGGTTCATTAACGGGTGGTCGTGCTCCATCTGCCACGGTTTTGCCTTTCCAAGGTTCATTATACCGTATCAACAACAACTTAGATTCCTATATAGCGGAATTGAACTCTACGTTCTCGAGCCGTTTAGCAAACAACTTAACTGTTGGATATACACAAATGCGTGACTTCCGTCAATCACCTGTGAACAATAATCCGTTTCCAACAGTTGATATCGGAAACAATAACTCGAATGAGTTAACTACGTTTGGTTTCGAACCATTCTCAGCAAATAATATCTTAAACTCTGATATTTTCCAACTTTCAGATAACTTAACCTATTATGCTGGAAATCATGTAATTACTTTAGGTGGTGCGTTTGAAATGAATGCATTCAGCAATGGTTTCGCACCTAACTATTATGGTGCATACCAATTCAAGTCTGTAGACGATTTTATAGCTTCAGCTACAACAGGTGTATCTAATGCGTTGAAATACTCTCAACAATGGTCTAACTATGCTACTTTCCCATTTGCGGAAATGAAAGGTAATACGACATCATTGTACTTACAAGATGAGATTACTGCAGCGAAAGGTTTGAAATTGACTTTTGGTCTTCGTGCGGATGGAACTTCATTCCCAATCGACAACGATCCTAAGTACAACAATTCTTATGTACCTAGCTTAACGTTCCGTAACAATACGGTATTGAGAACTAATCAATTCCCTGACTTTACTACGTTATGGTCTCCTCGTTTTGGATTTAACTGGGATGTGAAAGATGACAAGACTACTCAAGTTCGTGGTGGTTTAGGTATATTCTCCGGTCGTGTTCCCTACGTATGGTTATCTAATCAATTATCTAATAATGGTGTGTTATTCGGTTCTGAAGCTCTTTCAAACCCAACGAACCGTCCATTTACAACAAACGTAGATGCATATCGCCCTGCGATTTCTACTTCGATTATTCCTACATCTTATAATTTAGCGGTAACAGATCCTAACTTCAAATTCTCTCAAGTATTCCGTGCTAACTTAGCAGTAGACAAGAGCTTAGGTAATGGTTGGTTAGTTTCTTTAGAAGGTATCTACACAAAAGATATCAATGCAGTTTACTTAGAGAACGTGAACTTACCAGATTCAAAAGTGAAAGCAGTAGGTGCTGATAATCGTGTGATCTACTACACGGCTTCAACTGCAGGTGTTCCTACAAATACTAAGAACAACCAGATCTATGGTGGTCAGAAAGGTATCAATGCTCCAGCAGCAGGTAATAGTGGTTTATTCCCTAATATCTCTGATGCAATCGTAATCAAGAATACGCAATTAGGTTATTCTTATGCTTTAACAGCTACCGTCTCTAAAGCGTTTGATAATGGTTTATTTGCTTCCTTATCTTATACAAACTCAGATTCTCGTTCAGTGAATGACGGTGGTTCTATCGCTCAATCACAATGGAGAGACCGCGTAGTTTCAGGAGATCCAAATGAGAACGTTGCGTCTTATTCTTCTTACATGCAATCACACCGCATTAACGCTTATGGTTCTTACAAATTGAACTACTTGAATGAAAAAGCAGCAACTACCTTTGGATTTACTTATTCAGTTGCTCCGGCAGGTCGTTTCTCTTATACATACTCGGGTGATATGAATGGAGATGGTCAAACTTCGAATGACTTGATGTACATTCCACGTGGAGAAGGTGAGATTAAATTGAAAGATCAAGTTATTTCTTATAACGTATCTCAATCTTTCACTTATACAGCTGCTCAACAATGGGCTGATTTAGATAAGTACATCTCTCAAGATGCTTATTTAAACTCTCGTCGTGGTCAATACGCAGAGCGTAATGGCGCTGAACTTCCTTGGCAAGCTAACTTTGACTTTAAAGTAATTCAAGATTTCTACATAAAAGTAGGTGGTAAGAAAAATACCTTACAATTTACATTAGATGTATTCAACGCGGGTAACTATGCTTCATCACAATGGGGCTTAGCACAAACTCCATTGCGTGCAGGTTTAATTTCTTACACAGGTAATGATGCAACAACTGGTCAGCCTGTTTATCAATTCCCTTACCGTTACCAAGGTAACCCAACATCTTCTGTACCATTGACAGATTCATTCCAACGTAGCTTTGGTTTGACTTCAAGATGGCAAGCACAGTTTGGTGTACGTTATATCTTCAATTAAAACTAATTGGCTTTGCCAATTCAGTTTTAAGTCAAAACAAAAGGGAGCATTTGCTCCCTTTTGTTTTTTAGTCGACAGTCGCTAGTCTAATTAGAGTAGAGATTATAGAGTAGAGAGTATAGATTTAGTTAACAAAAAAGGCGCAAACTGCGCCTTTTTTGTTTGTGGTAGTACCTAGAAGTTTTAAAAAATGCGAGGGCACAAAATTATTGCAAAGCACAATTTTAGCCCTCGCTTTTTTAAAACTCTTTATGATGCGCCATTCTAAACAAATCCTCCTTACTCAATGACTTGAAATAATCGTAAGTAATCTTCAATCCCTCCGCGCGACTCACTTTGGGTTCCCAGCCTAGAATGCTACGCGCCTTGGTAATATCTGGTTTACGTTGTTTGGGATCATCAGTAGGTAAGGGTAGGGAAATTAGTTTTTGCGATGTGCCCGTTAATTTGATGATTTCCTCGCCAAATTCTTTGATTGTTATTTCATCCGGATTCCCAATATTCACTGGCTGTGCATAATCGCTCAATAAGAGACGATAAATGCCTTCGACTAAATCATCTACATAACAGAAAGAACGCGTCTGAGAACCATCCCCAAACATCGTTAAATCCACGCCACGCAACGCTTGTCCTATGAATGCAGGTAATACACGGCCATCATTCAGTCGCATGCGAGGACCGTATGTATTAAAAATACGAATGATGCGAGTTTCTAAGCCGTGGTAGGTATGATACGCCATCGTCATCGCTTCTTGGAAACGTTTGGCCTCATCATATACTCCACGAGGTCCCACCGGGTTTACATTACCCCAATATTCCTCTGGTTGCGGATGAACGTTCGGGTCTCCATATACTTCGGAAGTGGAAGCGATCAAAACGCGCGCTTTTTTAACTCGGGCTAAACCTAAGCAATTGTGGATTCCTAGTGATCCTACTTTCAATGTTTGGATCGGAATCTTTAAGTAATCGATAGGAGAGGCAGGCGACGCAAAATGTAGGATATAATCCAATTCACCAGGCACGTGGATGAACTTGGAAACATCATGATGGTAGAATTCAAAGTTTTCTAATTTGAACAAATGTTCGATGTTCTTCAAATCGCCCGTAATTAAATTATCCATGGCGATAACATGGTAACCCTCTTTGATAAAGCGATCACATAAATGTGAACCTAGAAATCCAGCTCCGCCGGTAATTAAAATTCGTTTCATATTAGTGTATGGTTTGGCGGCCAATGGAATAATAGGTGTAGCCTAATTCCTGCATTTGGTTTAATTCGTATAAATTTCTACCGTCAAAAATGACTTTATTCTTCAATAAACTATCCATTCGGTCGAAGTCTGGCGTTCTGAATTGCGGCCATTCTGTGACGATCAAAAGGGCATCGGCTCCTTCTAATGCTTCGTATGGATTTTTGGTAAAGGTGATTTTATCGCCCATTAATTGCTTTACGTGACTCATCGCTTCTGGGTCATAAGCACTCACGGATGCACCTAATTCAATCAAAGCATCGATATTATATAAGGACGGTGCCTCCCGGATATCATCGGTATAAGGTTTGAATGCCAAACCCCACATGGCAATTTTCTTCCCAGCTAAATCACCTTTGAAGTGTTTTGCTAGATGTGGAATGAGTTTAGTTTTTTGGTTTTCATTCACTTTCATCACCGAGTCCAAAATCTTAAACTCATAATCGTTCTCTGCCGAAGTTTTTGCTAGCGCTTGCACATCCTTAGGAAAGCAACTTCCACCATATCCGATGCCCGCAAACAAGAATCTTTTGCCTATACGAGAATCAGTACCTATTCCCTTGCGCACCTCGTCCACATTCGCACCTACAAGTTCGCATAAGTTCGCAATCTCGTTCATGAAGGTGATTTTAGTGGCTAAAAAGGCATTCGCTGCGTATTTAGTTAATTCGGCAGATCTTTCATCCATAAAGATGATCGGATTGCCTTGGCGAACTAAGGGCGCATATAAACGAGACATTAAATCTTTTGCGCGATCGGATTGAGTACCTATCACGACGCGATCTGGCTTCATAAAATCCTCCACTGCAACGCCTTCGCGCAGGAATTCAGGATTGGAAACCACATCAAATTCGACTGTAGCATTTTTTGCAATCGCTGCGCGCACTTTATCCGATGTTCCCACGGGAACCGTACTTTTATCGATGATAACGGTATAATCGGATAAAATCGGACCTAAATCGTCCGCTACTTGAAGAATGTATTTTAAGTCAGCAGAACCATCGGCCCCTGGAGGGGTGGGTAACGCAAGGAAAATGACTTTAGCTCCCTCAATACCCTCTTTTAAAGAGGTTGTGAAACGAAGGCGACCTTCTTGTGTATTTCGTTGGAATAAATCATCTAATCCAGGCTCGTAAATGGGAATTTTCCCAGCCTGCATTTGCTGTACTTTTTCTGCATTGATGTCTACGCAAGTCACTTGATTTCCAGTTTCAGCGAAACAAGTACCTGTAACTAAACCTACGTATCCAGTTCCTACAACGGCTATTTTCATATAATTACTGTATTACTTTTCCGATACTTCCAGACGGTTCGTTGATCTTTAACCAATTGGCTAAAGTGCTGGAAATATCGCTGATATGTGTTCTTTGGTTGATCTCTTTGTGTGCTACGTTCCAGCCAAAAAATAACAAAGGAACGTGGGTGTCATACGCGTAAACGGTGCTGTGCGATGTACCTGTTTTGTATCCTGAGAACCATTGCGGTTTCAATAAATACATAAAGTCGCCGCTTCTCGCTTGATTGTAACCGTTGATGATCATTTCGCGATAAAGTGCCGGGAGAGGACTTGATCCTGCTGCTCTCATATCCACTAATTCGGCGAATCCGGCTTGGTTTTTAAATGATTTCTCCAAAACCTTTGCCACAGCCTCCTTCGAAATGCGTAATCTTTCGAGGTTAGTGTGATTCAGGTAAATTTGGTAATTATCCGCACCCGCGATCAATTCCACGTCTCCAAATTCCTGTTTTAATGCCGCTTTCGCCTCGTTTAGTGCCTTTCCATTATCAAATGATCCACCCGGTAGGCGTTTGCTTTTAATATATGAAGGGATTTCTGCGACTGCGTGGTCTGCTGTCAAGAAAACGAGGTATTGATTCTTGCCTAATTTGGCATCTAAATGCGTTAAAATGTCAGCAATATCTTGATCCAATCGCAAATACGTATCTTCTAATTCGATGGATTGCGGTCCAAAAGAGTGGCCCACGTAATCCGTTGAGGAGAAACTAATCGCTAAGAAATCGGTAGTTCCGTTTTTACCCAAATGCTCTTCTTCGATCGCCTTTATCGCGAAATCTTTCGTTAGATTATTGCCATAAGGTGTCGTGCGAAGAACCTCTAGCGCATTTCCTCCTTTTAGGTCGTGCGGAAATACAGGCGCTTTCTCCCCACTCAATTTACTTTC
>CANFWR010000053.1 GCA_947450865.1 Cytophagaceae bacterium | reverse complement strand
GATAAGGGGGTAAACCTGGATTATTCTTTTGGGATTCAAAGTTCACCTAAGGCCTGGACCTATACCTCCTCGCCTGAAATAAAGCAGCAGAAAGCGGTATTCGAGGCAGCTTTATTTCCGAATGACATTCACCCTTCTAAAAATGTGTTGAAGATTTATTTTCCAGATAGCGGCACCTTTATTTGGCAAACGATGGGCCTCAGTTTAGCGGGTTCCGGCCTGTTATTATTAGTGATGATTGGTTGTTTTTACTTCGCCGTGTTAACGATCCTTCGTCAAAAGAAACTAGCCTTAGTGAAGAATGACTTCATTAATAACATGACCCACGAGTTTAAAACGCCTATTACATCGATTTCATTAGCAACTCAGTTATTGCAGGAGGAATTGAAGCCAGGAAAGAATGAGTCGATGTTGCGCTATTTGGGAATCATTAAAGAGGAGAATACCCGTTTAGGTCAACAAGTGGAACGCGTTTTACAAACGGCCCAAATGGAGCGCGAGGAAATCACCCTTAAACGCAAGTCCGTGGATGTGGCTGCCCTCATCCAACACGTGGCGGAGATTAACGGGCCATTATTAGATTCAGTGAATGGGGTTTTATCGCTTGATTTAGGTGATTTACCTCCCCACATTTCCCTCGATGAAGTACACATTTCCAATGTGTTGAATAATTTAGTGGATAATGCCGTGAAGTATAGCCCAGCGAATCCAAAAGTTGAAATCCATGCGCATCAACAAGATCATGGCGTTTTAATTTCGGTGAAAGACCAAGGAATGGGAATGCCTAAAGAAGCTTTAAGCAACATTTTTGATGCTTTTTATCGGGTACCTACTGGAAACGTACACAATGTGAAAGGCTTCGGTTTAGGTCTTAGCTACGTGAAGAAAATCGTGGAGGCCCACGGTGGTAAAGTGAACGTGAAAAGTAAATTAGGAGAAGGAAGTACATTTGAAATTTATTTGCCCTATGTCAAAGACGCCTGAAATTTTAGTCGCAGAGGATGATCCAAATTTGGGATTATTGCTAACGGAATTCTTGAAGAAGAAAGGTTATGCCGTTTCTTGGGCCCAGAATGGGGACGAAGCGCTTGATCTATTCGTGAAGGGAAACTTTGATTTATGCCTATTAGACGTGATGATGCCTAAGAAAGATGGTTTTTCTTTGGCCAAAGACATTAGAGCAAATCACCAACAAGTGCCTATCATTTTCCTAACCGCGAAGTCGATGGAAGAAGATACCTTGCAAGGCTTTAAAGTAGGGGCAGATGATTACTTAACGAAACCATTCTCCATGGAGGTTTTAGTCGCACGTATGGAAGCCATCCTGCGCAGGAGCCATTCAGACAAGTCAATTCCTAGTTTAGCAGATGAAATCGCCCTCGGAAATTACACCTATATTCCGGGTAAAATGCGCTTAAGCATCGGAGAAACGGAGTTGAAGTTTACGCCTAAAGAAAACGAGTTAATGAAGCTTTTGTGCGAGAATTTGGGTCGCCCGGTGAGCCGAAGTTATGCTTTGAAACTGATTTGGGGAGATGATACGTATTTCAATGCGAGAAGTATGGACGTCTATATGACCAAACTGCGCAAGATGCTAAAAGAAGACCCTCGCGTCCAGCTTTTGAATCTGCACGGCGAGGGTTTTCGATTGAGTGTAGAAGGGCTTTAGTTGATGTGCGTAAAGCCCGTATAAGGAACAAGAGCCTCAGGAATCTTGATTCCGTCTGGTCCTTGGTTGTTTTCTAAGATAGACGCCACGATGCGAGGTAGGGCCAAAGCCGATCCATTCAACGTATGGCACAAGATTGATTTTCCATCGATTTTCGTTCTCAACTTTAAGCGATTCGCTTGGAAGGTTTCGAAGTTACTGACAGAACTTACCTCTAACCAGCGGTTTTGGGCACCTGACCAGGCTTCCATGTCATAGGTTAAGGCCGAAGCAAATCCCATATCTCCACCGCATAAACGCAAGACGCGGTAGTGCAATCCAAGTTTTTGAAGTAATCCCTGAACGTGTAGCGACATTTCTTCTAGAGCCGCATACGAGTTTTCTGGCTTGTGGATTTGAACGATCTCAATCTTATCAAATTGATGCAAGCGGTTCAAACCACGTACGTGTGCGCCCCATGATCCTGCTTCCCGACGGAAACAAGGCGTATGACCCACATTTTTGATCGGTAATTCTTTCTCATTGACGATGACATCACGGTATAAGTTCGTGATAGGCACCTCAGCCGTAGGAATTAAGAATAAGCCTTCCTCTTTAGTGACATACATTTGGCCTTCTTTATCCGGCAATTGTCCTGTCCCAAAACCCGATTCTTCATTAATCAAGATCGGAGGTTGAATCTCATAATAACCCGCTTTGATCGCCTCATCTAAGAAGAAATTAATCAATGCACGTTGCAAGCGAGCCCCTTTTCCCTTGTAAACAGGGAAGCCAGCGCCCGTAATTTTATTTCCTAAATCGAAATCGATGATGTCGTATTTCTTGATCAAATCCCAGTGAGGCTGTGCGTCTGCTGGTAGCTCAGGTAACGAACCCCAGGTCAAAACCACCTCATTGTCATCTGCCGTTTTTCCTTGTGGCACAGAGCTGTGGGGAAGGTTAGGCAACGTGACAAGTAAATCGGTTAACTCTTTCTCCGCTGCTTTGGCAGCCTCTTCCATCTCTTTAATCGATGCTTTTAAGGCAGCAGTTTCTGCACGCTTGCCTTCGGCTAATTCTTTTTGGCCGGATTGCATTAAAGCCCCGATTTCTTTCGCCGCCGCATTTGATTTCTCTAATGCGGATTCAGCTTGTTGTAAAAGAGCTTTGCGTTGATCGTCTTGTGCGATCAATTGGGCTACGATTTCTGCAGCATTCGCAAAATGCTTCTTCTGTAAATCAGCAATCGTGGTTTCTTGATTCGCGCGAATAAAAGGTAAGGTTAACATAGCTCGGTTTTTAGAAAAGTCCTTCGTTTAATGCGTTTAATGCGTCATTCTTGTGGGAAGCATCCACTAATAAAGAGATATTGTGCTCCGAAGCGCCATATGAAATCATTCGAATAGGAATCTTCTTGATAGCCTCTAATACCTTAATGGCAATCCCCTCTTTATCCGCCCAGAAGTTACCCACAATACAAACAATTACCTGGTTCATATCTGGATCTTCCAATTCTGCGAATTCACGTAATTCGCTCATAATGGCATCTAAATGCGTCGTTTGGTCGATGGTCACACTCACAGAAACCTCTGAAGTCGTGATCATATCTACTGGTGTTTTGTATTTTTCAAACACTTCAAATACGCGCTTTAAGAAGCCATAGGCATTCAACATACGGGTTGAGTGAATGTAAATCGCGGTAATATTATCCTTCGCGGCGATCGCTTTGATCTCCACATCTGTCGATTTTTCTGAAATCAAGGTCCCAAAAGCACTCGGCTCCATCGTATTTTTCAAGCGAACTGGAACGCCTTTCAATTTTGCCGGCGTAATCGTGCTTGGGTGGAGGATTTTAGCTCCAAAATAGGCTAATTCTGCCGCCTCAGCGAACGATAACTCGCGGATAGGGAAGGTGTTCTTTACGATACGTGGATCATTATTGTGCATTCCATCGATATCCGTCCAAATCTGCACTTCCTCCGCCTGAATCGCACCGCCTATCAAAGAAGCCGTATAATCCGATCCACCCCGCTTCAGGTTATCCACTTCCCCAGCTGGGTTACGGCAGATAAATCCTTGTGTTACAAAGATTTGCTTACCCTTCACCGGAGCTAATACCGCGGCTAATTTTTGTTCAATAATCGACAAGATAGGTTCGTTATCTTCGTCAATTACCATAAAGTCTAACGCAGGTAATAAAGCTGAGTTAACACCTTCTTCTTGCAAGAACGCTTCGAATATTTGGGTAGAAAGCAATTCGCCTAATGCCACCATTTCCTTTTCTTGCTTCACCGTGTAGGGTGAAGTAGCGATTAAGCTATCAATGAAAGCAAACTCCTTCGCTACAATCGCTTGGCCTTGACCAAGTCCTGCAGGAGTGCTGTATAATTCGGTTAAGAATTGATCGTAATGCGCGCGCAATTCGCTTGCTTTCGCCTTTGCCTCTGACGGATTACCCGCATTAAGCGATTCTGAAATCGACAGCAGGGTATTCGTACTGCCTGAAAGGGCAGAAAGTACAACGATTTTGGGTTGCCCATCTTCCGCAATTAAAGAGCGGATAGATTTCATTCTTTCTGGTTTCCCCACGGAGGTACCTCCAAATTTCCAAACTTGCATATGTTCTCGTATTATATTCCTAACATTTTGATGGCTGTTATGGCCGCCTCATCGCCTTTATTTCCGTGTTTGCCGCCTGCTCGATCCATCGCTTGTTCTTGCGTGTTGGGTGTTAAAACCCCAAAAATCACCGGCTTATCAAACTTCAAACTCACATTCGTGATCCCATCAGCCACCGCTTGGCAAATGAAATCAAAGTGTCTAGTCTCGCCTTGAATCACACAGCCTAAACAAATGACCGCGTCGATATTCGCTTGCTGCGCCATCTTCTGAGCACCTAGGCTTAATTCAAAACTTCCAGGGACTTTGGCACTTATAATATTTTCTTCTTTTGCCCCATACTTCAATAACGTATCGTAGGCACCTGTATACAAGGCGTGGGTCACGTCGGTATTCCATTCAGATACTACGATGGCAAAGGTTTTGCCCGAAACATCCGGTAGATTATCCGTCGTAAAATCGCTTAAGTTTTTTAACGCTGAAGACATAAAAGGGGGTTAAAAAAACAAGGGATAAAAGCTCAAGCCCTTATCCCTCATCCTATAATCTGTTCTAAAAATTATTCAGAGATAGAGCTTTCTAAGATCGCTTTGTATTTCTTCGCAGGGATCGATTCAGCCGATTGACCGTATTTCTCTACGATGATGGAATACGTATCTACTGCTTCTTTCACTTGTTTATTTGATTCGTAAGCATTCGCTAATTTCAACAAATACGTAGGAGTGAAGAATTTGTTTGGCTTGTGCTCAGCTGCTTTCTTGTAGAAATCGATCGCATCAGCGAAAGATTTCTTTTCAGCATACGCATCCCCGATTAACGAGTAAGCACGTGCTTGAACTAATAAATCCGAGCTAGAGAAGTTTTTCAATTTCTCGATAGACTGATCGAATTTACCTTGTTTTAACAACGTAATACCTAAATATAGATCTGCTAAGTTTTGTGTATTTCCACCAAACTCATCCGATACTTTCGCTAAATCTTTCGAAGCAGCCGCTAATGAATCCGATTCAAAGGCATAAACCGCTTTGAATAATTTCTTTTCGCCTTCTGCGTCTTGTGTAGTGGAATACCATTGGTATCCAAAATAAGCAGCCACCGCTAGGACGATAACGCCCAATACCGTTGCAACGCTCGATTTATTCTTGTCTACTAGTTCAGTAACTTTAGAAACTTCTTGTTGAAGAGCTTCTGGACTTTCAATAATTTCAATTGATTCTACTTTTTCTTTCTTTGCCATAAGGTCATTAATTCGGTTGGCAGATTGTTATAGGTGCCAAAGGACTGCAAAATTATAAAATCTCTTTCATTTTTATCCATATAAATGGAATCTTTTGCATTTTATTTTTCAATTTAGGGGTAAATAAACCTATATGTCCTTTAATCGCCCCGACCAACTCCTTAAACTCAATGATCCTTTTGATATTTGTATCATTGGTGGCGGTGCGACAGGTGCGGGGGTAGCTTTAGACGCAACCTTGCGCGGCTACAAAGTACTCTTGATTGAAAAAGGAGATTTTGCCAGCCAAACCTCCTCTAAATCGACTAAGCTAGTCCACGGCGGCGTGCGTTACCTGGAACAAGCGGTTCGGAATTTGGATTGGCATCAATTCAAGATGGTTTACAAAGCATTGCACGAGCGCAAGACCTTGCTTAAAAATGCCCCTCATTTAGCCCATCCACTTGGTTTATTAACCCCTTGCTATACCCACTGGGAACGCTGGTATTACCGAATTGGGATGTGGTTATACGATAAAATCTCCGGTAGCACGAATTTGAAATCAAGCCGTGGACTGAGCAAAAAAGAAATCCAGTTAGAGTTCCCTTCCATTGAATCCCATCATTTAAGAGGTGGCGTTTTGTATTATGACGGACAATTAAATGACGCCCGTTATGCCTTAGCGATTTTAAAAGAAGCGGAGCGTTTAGGCGCCTGTATTTTGAATTACGCGCGTTTGGATTCGTTTGAATTAGGCCAAAAAAGCCTGAAAATAAAGAAAGTTGTATTCACCGACCTTCGCTCAGAAACACAATACACGATTCCGGTGAAGGCCGTGGTCAATGCGACCGGACCTTTCACAGATGCAGTGCGTGCGCTCGCAAATCCACGTTTGAAACCTCGAATGAAAGTGAGTCGCGGTGCCCATATCGTGTTGCCTGCTGAGTTTTGGCAAGGTGATACCGCTTTATTAATTCCCAAAACGGACGATGGTAGGGTTATTTTTGTGATCCCTTGGCGTGGTTCAGTCCTGGTAGGAACGACAGATGACCCCGATACTTTATCAGAGAATCCCGTTATTCTAGAAGTAGAAAAGGAATACCTGATTTCTTATTTTAATCGCTATTCAGCTAAAAAAGCGAGCATTGAGGATATCAGCGCCACGTTTGTAGGCCAAAGACCCCTCTTACAAGTCCAGCTCGATTCAGCGATGAATACAGACACAAAATCCTTAGTGCGCGATCACGAGGTAGAGGTCGATGGGCGTTCTAAACTAGTGAGTATTATGGGCGGCAAGTGGACAACCTACCGCGTGATGGCTTCTGATACGTTAGATGTGTTGGAAAAGGAAGTACTTCGCGTTGCTTTGAAACCTTGTTTAACGAAAGACCATGCACTTATTCCGCTCGCTTCAGTGGACTTGCCTTTTGGTATTCCCGAAGATATAGCTGCGCATTTAGCAGAACTCTATGGACCAGCAGCCGGCGAAGTGTATGCCTACGGAGCTGATCGCTTAATCTCTAGTGAACCTTATCTTACAGGCGAGTTAATGTACTTAAAGGAACACGAAATGGCGGAGACCTGGGAGGATGTATTAGCGCGTCGCTGGGGTATTTCTTTAAGAGACGAGTCTCTGGCAGCCAAACTACAGGCCACAAAAAAAGAGGCTTTCGCCTCTTAATTCTAATATTCGTCCTCGTTAAAGAAGAAGTCGTCTTTTGTCGGATAATCCGGCCAAATCTCTTCAATACTTTCAAATGGTTGACCATCGTCCTCTAATTCTTGTAGGTTTTCTACCACTTCTAAAGGAGAACCCGTACGGATTGCGAAGTCAATTAATTCATCTTTTGACGCTGGCCATGGCGCGTCTTCTAAATAGGAGGCAAGTTCTAGTGTCCAATACATAATTTATAGCTAATTTTTATTTCTAAAATACATGGAGGTTTTTGTTTTACGCAAACCCTTCCTAAGTGCAAAAGTAAAATAAAAATGTATTTATGAAAGATTTATTTTTTAAATTTTCATTAATTATCAAAACCTTGATTTAAACCCCCATTTATGCTTCCATCTACCCCCGTTTCAGTTGAAGTCTGTGCTTATTCCTTGTTTTCTTGTCTTGCGGCAGATCGTGCGGGCGCACAACGGGTAGAACTTTGTGCCTCCCCTTGGGAAGGCGGGACGACTCCGAGTGCAGGTTTGGTAGAACAGGCGTTAAAACAAACTTCTCTAGAGATTCATGCTATGGTAAGACCCCGTGGAGGCGATTTTGTGTATGACGAAACGGAAAAGCAGACGATGCTAGCGGAGGCTCGTTTGTTAATTGCGCAAGGGGTTCACGGGATCGTGGTGGGTGCATTGAAACCCAATGGGGATTTAGATGTGGAATTCATGCAAGAGTTTCGAAAAATAGCTGGATGTCGGGAGTTGACTTGCCACCGAGCGATTGATGTTTCCAGAGATCCGATTCAAGTGATGGAGGAGTTAATAGGAATAGGTTTTAATCGCATTCTATCCTCAGGAGGGAAAAACAAAGCCTTGGATGGGATTGAGAATCTGGCGGAATTAGTAGCTGCTGCTAAAGGTCGTATCCAAATTATGGCAGGAAGTGGGGTGAATCCTATGAATTGTTTGGATTTTGTCCAAATCGGGGTGAACGCTGTTCACCTTAGTGCGCGAACCACGCGTAATTCGGAGATGGAATATAGACGTCCGGGAATTTCAATGGGAGGAGTTGCGGAGATTTCGGAATTCGAGGTAGCCTACTCGAGCGAAGAAATCATTCGAGCGGCTATCTCTAAAATTCAAGACTTATTCAGCGAATAAATCCGTCGTTTGCCATGCCTTCTCGGGCATAGTCGTAATATCATATAAACCTACTTCGGTACGCTTGTAGGTAGGGATTTTAAACTCTACATCAGAAACAGGACCATTTTTGAATTTCTCAATCATTAAGGTAAAACGAGCTTCCTCAGAATCCGCGGCAGAAGGATTTGCTGTTTCTAAGTCGCCATCTAATTCAACACTATCACCAGGATTCAAGAACACAGGTGCCGCTTTCTTCACCATTTTACGCATTCCGCCATCCATTCCACTCGAATCTTGCTCAAACCCAGCTGCGATTACCGTTAAGTATAAATCGTCTCCCAGGTCTTCATCTGTAGAGAATCCGAACTTCACCATGTCGGCTTGCGCATCGATTCGCTCATTTAGGTATTCGATGATCGCATCTTTTTCCCAAATCAATAAATCCTTCTCGCTACTTGTCGATACCGTCACTAGGATGCGTTTAGCACCTTTAATCTCTTGAGAGTTTAATAAAGGAGAATTCAAAGCCTCAACGATAGCCGCCTTTGCTCTTTCTTCGCCCTTACCTAACGCAGAACTCATCATTGCCTGGCCAGCATTGGTTAATACCTTCTTCACGTCCATGAAGTCCGTATTGATATCACCGGGTTTGGCAATTACATCTACTACCGATTTTACCGCTTTCGCTAATACGTCATCGGCTTTCGCAAAGGCATGCTTTACCGCTAAATCCTTGTAATGTTCTGATATTTTATCGTTCATGATCACTAAAACCGTATCGCAATACGCTTTTAGTTCTTCAATCCCATCTCTAGCATATTGAATTTTCTCTTTTCCTTCCCAATTATACGGGAATGAAACAACTGCCACAGTTAACAAATCGCGATCTCTGGCGATTTCTGCAACGACTGGAGCAGCTCCAGTTCCAGTTCCTCCACCCATACCAGCGGTGATAAAAACCATCTTCGTTTCGTTCGAAAGAACTGCCTTAATTTTCTCTTGACTTTCTTGTGCAGCCTGTTTTCCTACTTCAGGATCTGTTCCTGCCCCTAAACCTTGTTCGCCTAACTTGATTTTTGTACTAACTGAATTAGAAGCCAATGCTTGCGAATCCGTATTACAAATAATCAAATCAGCCCCTTTAATCTTCAGGTTGTCCATGTGCTTTACCGCATTGGATCCGCCACCCCCAATTCCAATCACTTTGATGATGGATTTGAAAGAAGTTTCAGGTACTACTTCGATTTGATGGTTAAAAAAGGAAGGATTTTGGCTACTCATAGGTCAATGTCAATTTTCTAAAACGTAAAAATAATAGAATTCTGCTAATTATTTAGTTCCCCCAACGCCATTCGTTGCCTAATTCTAATTCGTGGCGTAGGTTGTGTTTGATGAAGAATTCTTTCGTGGAATAAAAGTCTAATTTCTTAGCCGGAATTTGTTCTGCATTACCTAAAGCATACAACAACATGGTGGTATATTTCACCGTATTCTCCATTTCTTTTTTATTCACTAAGCTAAAGTCATCGCAATTCGCATGGTAGCAATCTAATACGCTACGGGTTAATTTTCCCAAAGGATCAGCCGCCGGAATTCCTTCCATTAGAAACGTTTGGTTATCCGAATGCAATCCTGGGGAGTTCTCCAATAGATTACCAAATTCCCCATCAATTGCCTTGATTTGATCCCCAATGGATTTCAAAATAGGCATCATTTCATCACGACCGCCACCATTAAAACCGTTGACGTTATTGGTCATATCCAAATTGATCATATACACCACCTCGTCTAGTTCTCCCAGTTTTTTAGCGCGTTCCACATAAGCCTTAGAACCTAATAATCCTTCTTCTTCTCCCATAAAGGCAACAAATTCAATCGTGCGTTTACTACTTAATCCTAACGCTTTAAAGGTTCTTGCTACGTCTAATACGGAGAAAGATCCAATTCCATTGTCAATCGCACCTGTGGCTAAATCCCAAGAATCCAGGTGTCCACCTATGATGATTTTTTCGTTCCTTAATTTCGAGCTCGTTCCTTTTAGGGTGGCTACGACGTTGCGAGCCTTAATCGGCTTACTCACATTATGCATTTCAATTAAACTCAAAAGACCCGGCTGATCTTTCATCCAACTTCTGATTTCGGTTCCATTTTCCAAGGAAATACAAACCGCAGGTATCGAAATTAAATTTCCAGTAACAGAAGCCGTTCCCGTTAATAAAACTTGCCCTTTCACCGTATTCACAAAAATCACACCGATGGCCCCGTGCTGAATCGCTAAAGCTGTCTTTTCTGAGCGATGTAAGTTTTTAGTTCCTGCAGCAGCCTCTAAAAGACCGATGTTCGCTAATACCACTTTGCCTTTCACCTCTTTTCCTACATAATCAGCATCTAGACCATTGCCTAAGTCAACAATCGTGCCTTGTATGTTTGCATCTACGGGAGTCATGGCTAAAGATACCACCGGTACTTCTCTGAAATCATCTGATTTAGGAGGGGCGATGGATAAAGTAACCGTATCGCGTGCCCAAGCCTCTACTTGAAATCCTTGAAACTTCGTATCCTTAAATCCGTATTCTTTTAATAATCGAAACGCATACTCCTCTGCCTTTTTTCCTTTTTCGCTACCGGTTAATCTATGACCAATGGTCTTGCACGCATCTCCCAAAGTACTGTATGCCTTGGAGTGCAACTCTACTTCTGCTTTAATTTTTTTGAAAACATCTTTCCATTCTTCTTCACCTTCTATTGGAGCAAATGAACTAGTGAAAAGGGTTACAGATAGGGCTAAAATTCCGAGGGTCAATTTTCTCATGCGTGATTTTTAATTATCACATTAAATGTAGGCTTTTTCGCCGAAAAACACAATTAGCCGGACCAATTTTCGCGATCTAAATTTCGATACGTAATGGCCTCAGCTAGGTGTTTTGCCTGAATAGAAGAGGAATGAGCAAGGTCCGCAATGGTTCTCGCCATTTTTAAAATCCGATCATGAGCGCGCGCGGACAATTGCAGTTTTTCAATGGCAGTTTGTAGTAGCGAAGATGAAACGGAATCGAGTACACACACCTGTTTGACTTGCGCGGCATTCATCTGGGCATTCGTTTGAATTTTAGGGGTATGTTGAAATCGAATTTGCTGTTTTATTCTGGCCTCTATAACACGATCTCTAATGGATGCGCTCGACTCGCTTGCCTGAGCAGTAAACATTTCCGGATATTTTAGAGGGAATACTTCTAAGTGCATATCGATGCGATCTAATAAAGGGCCTGAAATGCGATGCAAATACCGATCTACCTGATAGGGTTTACAGGTACAAGGTTTGTCCGGGTGATGAAAATAACCGCAGGGGCAAGGGTTCATGGCGGAGATCAATAGAAAATTGGCCGGAAATTCTACCGTACCGTGTGCTCTCGATATAGGAACTTTTCGTTCTTCTAATGGCTGTCTTAAAAGCTCTAAAACGTGGCGTTGAAATTCTGGTAGTTCATCCAGAAATAGGACCCCTTGGTGCGCAAGCGAAATTTCACCGGGTTGAGGGTTTGCTCGTCCGCCGATCAAAGCAGTTGACGTGATACTGTGGTGCAATGCACGAAATGGCCTTTCGGTAATTAAGGGATTTTCGGAACTTAGTTTCCCTACGATGGAGTGAATTTGGGTGGTTTCAATAATTTCAGGAAGGCTCATAGGAGGCATGATGGATGGAATGCGCTTCGCCATCATCGTTTTCCCAGCGCCAGGTGGGCCTACGAGGATATAAATGGGTAACTAATATACTACTTCGATAAAACCTGAAAATCAAAACATTAGATTAGATGATTGGGAGTGGTTTGTTTAGAGGTTCCTTGGTTTCGAACGTGAGATGAATATAATCAGTCTTGCTAATTCTTCATTGTAAGTTGTAATCTCAATTCTATGACCCTCTTCGCAGTCGATACCCAATTGAGATAGAATATTCTCCGCAAACCGATACTCCATTTTAGATATACTATTTTGAAATGGTATCATTTGGTCTATCTCTACATATATTGAGTCCATATCATTTTTTTTCACTTTAACACTTTGAATCACAGGAGGTAGTATATTTTCCTCTTTTTGGTTATTATACTTTTTGTCATTAATCATTGATTTGAATACCGAAATCAATGATTTTGGGGATTTATTACTTTTTTCCATCTATTAAATGTTTACGGCAGATTCGTACTTGTTTATCTATCATTTCTCTTATAAGTTCTGACTTCGTTTTCTCCTCCAATATGACCTGGTCTCTTATCATACGAAGCTGATTTTCAGTTATTCTTATTGTTATTTTTTTATTTTTCATTCTAATAAATATATGGACGTCGGACAAAAATCAAATTAGAAGATATTTAATTTTTGGAGGAGTTGACTATCTCGATTTTTTAGTTTATAATTTAAAATACCCTTACAATACAGATATTAAATTATAAAATGACCTCATTTGATTTGGTGTAGTAAGGGACACTAATTCATTTGGGGTTAATTTTTAATATGAAAAATAAAACTACATTCTTTAGAGAAAAAGTAACAACAAATTACACTTGTGTTTCAAATAAAATTATTCAATCAACCAAATTAAAATCAGAGGAAAAAGACCTACTCATATATCTATTGAGTCTCCCTGATGACTGGATTATTTATAAATCACAAATTCAAATTAGATATCGAGAATCTTTAAGTAAACATAAATTTGATAAAGCTTGGGGTGGATTGAAGGATAAAGGATACATTGATGCTAAACCAGAACAAGGAACAAAAGGAAAGTTCAATTCTTGGAAATACGAAATAAGAGAAACCCCTTTAACCGATATACTGGATTCCGAGAAGTCGGTAATTCGAGAAGTCGAGAATCCGACATCTCCTAAAGAGATCGATAAACAAAGTACTAATGGACAAAGTACTAATAAACAAAGTACTAAATTAGAAAATACTGATACTAGTATTATACTAGAGGAAAATAAAATTAGTACTACCAAAATCGATAAAAAACAATTATCCAATAATGAAATTGCAAGAATTTTGAATTTTGAAGGTTTGGAAAAATTACTAAAAAATTCAGGATTAAATTGGTTGGAAGATATTACCTCAATGCCACTTGAGGGATTTATTTCAAAATATCATTCTTATTCAGGAGATAGTGATGACTATCGACTACGTTTTCTTGTTACAAGTTATTTTAAATGTAATAAAATATAAATCTCAAATCCGAGAGGATAGAACTAAGTTCGATATTGGTTAAGTTTTTCTATTAAAAGTAATTCTTTAATCTAATGGTTTATTAAGATTTTTCAAAAGAAGAAATGAACGAGCATTGTTTAAATACTCATTTTCACAACTTAATTTAATTATACAATCTTCGTTATTTTTATTTTTTAAATTAAATTCAAAAATTGAACCATCAACTTCTTTACTTGAAATAGAATTAATTTTACTATCGATTTCATTACTAACAATTCCTATTGCCTTAAATAAGGCACCACCCAATAAACCTCCTCCACCAAGTCTCCCGTGTTTCAAACTCTTTAAAAATTTATTAATATCCAAAACCTTTATTTTAGTATTTTTATGTTCTACAACTTCTATCCAATCAAGTTTAGGAAAAGAAACAACTACTCTATACTTTGAATCGGTAATGAAGAATACATAAGCCTTTTCAAACCAAGCGATACCTAATTTACATTCGGTTTCAGAAAAAGGTTTACCTTCTAAATGATTATCGAATTCCTCAATTCCTGAGACGTAATGAAAAATAGGATATTCAACTCCACCTTGCATCATTATATTACATTCTATAATTAGTCGGCCGTATTCTTGATTTACCATTTTTTAATTTGATTATTATATTTTATAAAATAGACATCTATTCGAATTTGGTTGTTTGATTACTAATAGTAATCGAATTTAATGATATTTCTTCAAATCATATCCAATAAATTCTAGATTAGTCATATAGGTTTCATTGATCCATTTCATTGATTTGAAAGTGTTTAAACCACCAGAAAACGGGTCTAGTATCTTATTAGAAATATTCTCTCTTTCAACTAAATCTAACCAAGGGAGAACACAAGTTTGGAGGATTGGGATGGTAACCAAAGATGGATGGTACATTGCTGGATGTTCTAAACCATAGTTCAATGATTGATTTGCAACGGAAGTTACAATCAAATTGTCATCCCAATAGTCTGGTAAATTTTTCCCCTGAGTTGAAGGTATGTAAGGTTTACCAATAACAACTTCATTAGTACCTTTTTTTGACCGGTGTCTAGGAGGTAAAGATGGTTTTGTATTTCCAGATATGGGGATGGTCATTCTTTTATAATCATAATCCATAGATTTCACTAGGTGAAAAATGTACTCAAAAGTGTTTGAAGGTCTGTTCTTAACAGAGGATGGTTTCGGATTTGATTTTTTATAAATGATAGTACTCCTCAACTTTAGGTTAGTTTTATCAAGTAGTTTAAAAAGTACTTTATGAGGTGCATTTTGAAGTTCTCCATTCAGATATACATCTCCCAAATTTAAATAAAAACTTGAAGTCTTACTCATAACTCGTTCACAAGAACTCAAGTGGTTACTTAAGTTATCTGCATACTCATCTATCGATTTTTCTGTACCAAGATTAACTTTATCAGAGTAATCCCTAATACCCAATCCATAGGGGGGTGACGTGAAAATACACTGGATACTCTCATCCTCAATTTCTAACAATTTATCTGACGATTTCTTATAGAATGTAAATTCATTTTTCTTAGATGGAATCTGAAACTTTGAATAGTTCTTTAAATCCTTCTTCGATTTTTTTTCATCCTCTTCTCTTCGAAGTGTCAAATACGCTTGGTTAACAGATAGAATCCCTTGATCTATCAACTTAATGAACTCAGGGTTTCTTTTGTGGACATAAAGGATTCTCGATAATTGACTGTCGGTGACCTTAATTTCTTCAGACACTATTCCACGGATTCTAAGACCCTTTTTAACCCCTTTCTTTCGATGATATGTCTCTAGTTCAAAGTATTCGTTCAATAGTTCCTGAGTGGTCTTAATTCGTTGTCTATTGAAGTGTATTAAGGTCAGTACCTCATCTCCTTTTTTTACATTGATTTGATGAACGTCAATTTCTTTCCATTTTAATCTTTTTACTGCTTCAAATCGTCGATTTCCACTTACAACTTGAAAATTCTGATCAATTGTTGGTGGTTCTAGAAGACCAATTTGATTAATACTTTCCAATAAAGAATCAATCCCTGAAAGTGAGTATATTTTCTCATTTAGAGGATGGTGTCTTAATTGTGATATTTTAACTTTCATTCCTGAAAGTTAGCAAAAATGTTACTTAAAATTAAAATTTTTGATTGAGACAGAAAAGAGATAATTACTAACTGAATCAGTCAGATTTTTGTTGAAAAGGGGAAAAGAAAAATTAATCTTTTGAGTAAATATTATCTCTAATAAAAGAGTTATTTAACCAAAAACAATGTTTCGTATATTCTGAAAGTCCAGATACTTTGTCTTTAAACGGTAAAGGGTAGGTGTCTTTAGAATTTAAAGCGTGTGGTCTCACGTGTGATACTTTACTGAACTTTTTGGAAGGGAAGTTAGTAAATCTCTTACCATCTTTTATTCTATTTACAATATTACCTTGATTAACAATTTCTTTTGTAAACTCCCATACTCTTTGAGATTCATTTATCTCTTCGAATTGCATATTCCAGAACTTCACTTTATCCAAATTAAGTGAGTTGTCTTTGTCGTATCGATAAAAAACAAATAAGAACTTACTTTCTACAATATCTTTAAAATCCGAATCCTCCCAATCTTGATTAGAAATTTCTGAGAAACTAAAATTCGGAAAAGAAACATCCTCTTTAGGTAACCCATTAGACTTCAATCTTATAGTTTTTACTATAATACCTGCCTTTTCGAATTCTTCAATTTCCTGATTTAATTCTATACCTAAAATATGTTTAGTAACATTTGAAAAGAAATTCTTGGAATTAGGATTAAATGATTTCTGACTCAATCCTTGAACAATCTCTTCAATTGATTTATTAAGATAAGGATTAAACTTTTCTACAACTATCTGTTCAAAAGACTTTTTACAAAGTTCTAAAGGACTTGATATTAACTTACCATAATCACTTTTATAATTAGATAGGTTCGCAATTATATGATTTAAATAACCTTGTTTGAATGAAAACGCCCTTTGTTTTGCTAGAATTTGACTAAATGGTTGTGGTCTATGATTACCTCCTTTTGATCCTTTAGTACAAGCTCCTAAATAAATTGTATCTCCTTCACTTATTTCGTGAGCCCTTCCATTTTTTATTTTTTCACATATAGATT
>CANFWR010000052.1 GCA_947450865.1 Cytophagaceae bacterium | reverse complement strand
TATCCAGAAGTATTAAAAGAATTATTATTGCCAAAATACGCGACACTGATTCTCGTGAGCGGAACCTTCTCGTTAGCGGAGGCTAATCTATTGTATGATCCAGCACGTGAAAGCACGAACCAGATGGGTGTCTTTTTCCCTGTTCAACATCTAGAAGCAGGCCGCAGAATCAAGTTAGATCAAATGCCAATCTGCCTAGAAGTATTGGTTGAAGAAACACAAAATACCTTAGTGGCTTTAGCAAAAGACATCACAGATGCGATGTATTTAGTCAGTGGCGATGAGCGAAAAAAGATACATAAGGCGATGCTTTTAGCCGGTGTTTTAACCCAAAATCTGTGGTCTCATGCTCAGGAATTGTTACAATCGATAGAATTAGAACCAAGTCTTTTACATGGTCTTGTGCAACAACATGTACAAGCTTTCTTCACAGGAAACCCACTTTCGAAGGAAATTTCGGATCCTCATTTACGCGAAGTAAATTTTCAAATCAATCAAATACTTGAGCGAAACCTTATTTAATTAAGGGGCGGTCCATATTTTGAATCACGATATTTTTTGCAAACCCGAGGACGGTGATTTTGCCAGCTTCGGAAGGATAAAAATAGTATAAACTATCGCCAGCGGTATTTTTCTGGATCGACGGAGGGATGTCTTGCTTTTGGCCCAACGAATAATCCAAAGCATCCATAATCTCAACCATCTTTGCATCTTTAAATGACGCTTTCAGGGAGGCTGGAGCACCCACACGAACCGTAATCTGAAGTGCTTTGGTTGCACTGTCTAGTTTCATTGCTCCTTTTGCCTGTATTTCTTGCCCCCAAGTATCGACTTGATTGACGATATCTTGAGGTAAAACGCGCTTAACTTGTCTCGCTTTCATCTCTTTGACAGCCGCAGCGGTATCGATGCGTTTGGAAAAATCACAAGCTTGCAAGGCGATTAAAGCGAAAAGGAGTAGGGCGTGTTTCATCGTTTGGAGAATTTATGCAAAGGTATTCTAAACGAGGGCAAAGGGCAATGGATTTAATTACTATCTTTGCAACGTTTTTTAAAACCAAAATGTTATGCTGGAGCAGCTAGAGGCCATCCGAGAAAGATTTTTAGAAGTAGAACAACAAATTGCGATGCCAGAGGTGGTATCGGACTTGAAGAAATTCAAGACCTTGAGTAAAGAATACAAGGATTTGCAAAAGATCGTAGACCAGTATATGGCCTACCAAAACTTGTTAGGCTCCATCGAGGAGGCAAAACAGGTGATCGCTACGGAAAAAGATGAGGATTTTCGTGATATGGCCAAAGCGGAATTAGAAGAATTAGTGCCAGCAGAAAAAGAAATGCAAGAGGTTTTAAAGGAGATGTTAATCCCTCGCGATCCGAACGATTCGAAGGACTGTATCCTGGAGGTTCGTGCCGGAGCAGGTGGCGATGAGGCATCGATTTTTGCCGGAGACATTTTCCGTATGTACCAACGATACGCGGAGAAAATGGGTTGGACTTTCCAAATCATGGACTTCACCGACGGCACCGCAGGTGGTTACAAAGAGATTATCGCGTCCGTTCAGGGCGAAGATGTATATGCCAAAATGAAATTTGAATCAGGCGTTCACCGGGTACAACGAGTTCCCGCAACCGAATCAGCCGGCCGAATTCACACGTCCGCTGCAACCGTAGCAGTGATGCCAGAAGCAGATGAGGTAGACGTTCAAATCAATATGAATGATATTCGGAAAGATACCTTCTGTTCTTCTGGAGCAGGTGGTCAGTCCGTAAATACGACTTATTCAGCCGTTCGTGTTACCCACATTCCTTCAGGTTTAGTGGTACAGTGCCAGGATGAGCGTTCTCAAATCAAGAACTTTGACAAGGCGATGACGGTTTTGCGTTCTCGTTTATACGAAATCGAATTAGCAAAACGCAACGCTGAAATCGCCGGCAATCGTAAATTGATGGTGGGCACCGGAGATCGTTCGGACAAAATCAGAACCTACAATTACCCTCAGGGCCGCGTGACGGATCACCGCATCGGCTTAACCGTATATAATCTTCCAGTCGTAATGGATGGTGAAATTGCTGAATTTATTGAGCAGTTGAGGATTGCGGAGAATGCAGAGAGGTTGACTGAAGGGGCGGTTTAATAGTTCAAATTCGAAAAATGGTCTGCGCCATATTTTTCTGAATTTGAACTATTAAACCTCTAGAAAGAATCGCCAAAATTCCTTTTAAACCTTACTAAAGAGCTTGGGGTATTTTTTTATTCCTAAATCCATACAAAAAGGGACGCATGGCGTCCCTTTTTGTATTCCAACTCTGTGCTTTTTGCTTTGTTCTTTGTGCTTTGATATAAAAAGGCCACGGCCTTTTTATATCGCTTTCTCCAACTTAAAGCTAAAACTAGTTCCCTTATCCACCTTTGATTCCACCTGGATTTTACTGCCGTGCGCTTGAACGATGTGCTTCACGATGGAAAGTCCTAGTCCAGTTCCGCCGCTGAGTTTTGTGCGGCTTTTATCAATGCGATAGAAGCGTTCAAAGAGGCGAGGAAGGTGTTTTTCGGAGATGCCTGGTCCATTGTCTTTGACCGAAATTAAATAGGATTTTTTACGGTCTTCGATTAAGACGGTTACTTTACCCTCTTGGTTGCCATACTTGATACCGTTGTCTACTAGATTTACTAAAACTTGTTCAATCTTTTGCGCATCGGCTTTTACATCAATGGCTTCATCGGTACAATTTAGGAATAACTTTACCCCGCGTTTTTTTGCCTTGCCCTCTAACTGTTCAAAAATTTCTTCAATCATGGGACGCAAATTAATGCGTTTCTTTTCGATCTTGATGGCACCGGTTTCGATTTGAGATACGGTTAACAGATCCTTCACCAAGGCGTCTAAGCCGTCTAAACTTTTTGCCGCTTTTTCTAAGAATTTCTGTCTGATTTCTTGGCTTTCGTCTGGGTTATCAAGTAAGGTGTGTACAAAACCTTGGGCGGCGAAAATGGGTGTTTTGAGTTCGTGGGATACGTCGGCGAGGAATTCTTGGCGATAAACTGCGGCCTTTTTTAATTCCTTTACTTCGTCTTCAGTGGTAGAAACGTAGGCGGTTAATTCACTTTTTAAGAGCTGGATGGGGTTCTCTTTTTGGACTAATTGCTTACGAGAAATCAAGGGAAAGCTTTTCTTCTTGATTTGCTTTATTTGGTCATATAATTCGTTTACTTCTTTGAAAACTAAGTTGTCCAAAGCGAAGTAAATCAAAATAGAGCCAAAAATCAGGACACTGATAAATCCAACAAAGAGGGTGGCAGAATCCGAATTTGGCAAAAACGAAATGAAGGCTGTTGCCACACCTGCGATGACAAAAGCTAACAAGACAGAAAGGTAACGAGGACTTAGCATGCTTGAAATTACGGATAATTTTTAAATTGTTGTACCTTTGTGCTTTGATAAGATAGCATGGAATTAAATTTATTGACTGCCATTTCACCCGTTGATGGTCGTTACCGCAAACAAACCGCCGCTCTGGCTCCTTATTTTTCGGAATTTGGATTGATCCAATACCGAGTGCGCGTTGAAATCGAATACTTTATTGCCTTGTGCGAGATTCCTTTGGCCCCTTTAAAAGGCTTTCCTAAGGAACATTATGCGGAATTGCGCTCGATGTACACGAACTTCACGGAGGCGGATGCGACCTGGATTAAGGACACCGAAAAGGTGACAAACCATGATGTAAAGGCGGTGGAGTATTTTATCAAAGACCGAATGCTTGCACTTCCTGGCGATATGAGCCCTTTTGTGGAGTTTATCCACTTTGGCCTAACGTCTCAAGATATTAACAATACAGCGATTCCTTTATCCATTGCAGAGGCACATCGCGAGGTGATTTTACCAGCTTACCAAGGAGTTGTTGCCACATTAGAGGCCTATGCAACGGAGTGGAAAGAGATTCCTTTATTAGCTCACACGCACGGACAACCGGCTTCTCCTACGCGTTTAGGAAAAGAAATCAAGGTTTTTGCCGAGCGTTTGAATCGTCAATTAGACTTATTAGCGCAAGTGCCCTTTACGGGAAAATTCGGTGGAGCAACGGGTAATTTCAATGCACACCAGGTGTCATTCCCAGAGATTAATTGGCCGCAATTTGCGGCGAAATTGCATGCAGATTTAGGAATCAAGCGTAGCCAGTACACGACTCAAATCGAACACTACGATAATTTAGCAGCTTATTTTGATGGCTTGAAGCGTTTAGATACGATATTGATTGACTTGTCGAGAGATATTTGGCAATACATCTCAATGGGTTATTTCAAGCAAAAGATCAAAGCAGGAGAGATTGGTTCATCGGCGATGCCTCACAAGGTAAACCCGATTGACTTTGAAAACGCGGAGGGAAATTTAGCGATGGCTAATGCCTTCTTTGAATTCTTGTCAGCGAAGCTTCCGATCTCGCGTTTACAGCGTGATTTGACAGATTCGACAGTGTTGCGTAATGTGGGAACGCCTTTGGCGCACGTCGTGATCTCTTTGAATTCCTTGCAACGCGGTTTAGGTAAATTAGAATTGAACAATAGCAAAATCCAACAGGATTTAGAAGATAACTGGGTGGTCATCGCGGAGGCGATCCAAACGGTATTGCGCCGTGAAGCTTTCCCTAAGCCGTATGAGGCATTGAAAGATTTGACCCGCCACCACGGTAAGATTGATCAGTCTGTTTTCCACGCATTCATCGACGGCTTAGCCGTTTCCGATGCAATCAAGGCAGAATTGAAATTAATCTCGCCGTTTAACTTTGTAGGCCGCGACGAAAACTAAAAAAGCTACTGCCCACTGCCCACTGAAAACTGTCCACTGTTATGAACCACCTCATGCACATTGCCCTCGTGGTAGACGATTATGACGAAGCCATCGCTTGGTACACTCAGAAATTGGGTTTCACCTTGGTGGAAGATACTGTTTTGAGTGATGTGAAACGTTGGGTATTAGTGCAGCCGTCTGGAGAGGGTTCTTGTCAATTGCTTTTAGCGAAAGCGGCGACGGAAGAACAAAAATCGAGAGTAGGTAATCAGACCGGAGGACGCGTATTTCTGTTCTTGCATACGGATGATTTTGAAAGAGATCACGCGAATTTGATCGCTCAAGGGATTACGATTGTACGCGGTCCAAGCGAGGAAGAATATGGTAAAGTGCTCGTATTCGCCGATTTATATGGAAATTTGTGGGATTTGATCGGTTAAAATTTTGATTTTACTGATTTCCCTCTACATTTGTATCAAATAACAACACAATGACAAAAGCAACATACAACAAAAACTGGTGGCAAGGATAACAATCCCTGAACAGTTTCGCTGTGTGTACATGATATGTTTACTAAAGGCTTGCTGTTCAACAGTAAGCCTTTTTTTATTAATTTTGCCCTTTGAAACATGTCTAGCATAAACATACGATCTTCACGGAAAACACTTTTGGCAGATACGCTGACGCCAATCGGGATCTTTTTGAAGATTCGCAAAAACTATAAGAACTCTGTCATTTTAGAATCGGCAGATTACCACGGCAAGGAGCACGGCTTTTCGCACATTGCCTTTGATCCCGTGGCGCGCTTCGAGTTAACGGATTCGAAAGTCACACAAACTTTTCCAGACGGAACGCAGGAGAACTTCACCTTAGCGAATCGCCATGATGCGGTAGCGGCGTTGAAAAGCTTTGCGGATCGCTTTGATTTTAAGAAAGAAAAGGGAGATTCGCCCATGGCGAACGGGCTTTTTGGCCATATCTCCTACGATGCGGTGACCTATTTCGAGGATATCGATATTCAGGCCAAAAATCCGGAATCAGAAATCCCGTCTATCCGTTATTATGTCTACCGTTACGTGGTGGCAGTGAATCATTTTAACAACCAAATGAGCCTCTACGCGCACAGCTACGATGGTTCGGAGCCTAACTTTGATACGATTACCTACCTGTTAGACATGCCGCATTATGCGACTGCGTCTTTCGCCCGTCAAGGGGAAGAGGTAAGTAATTTAACGGAAGACCAAACACGCGAAATCGTCAACACCTGCATCAAACACTGTTTGCGTGGCGACGTTTTCCAAATCGTACCTTCTAGACGTTTTGCCCAAAAATTCCAAGGCGATGATTTCCAGGTCTACCGTGCCCTTCGCTCGGTGAATCCGTCGCCTTATTTGTTCTATTTTGATTACGAGGAATACCGGATTTTTGGAGCTTCTCCTGAGAAGCAAATTAAAATTGATGGTTCCGTTGCGGAGATTCATCCGATTGCAGGAACGTTTAGACGTTCAGGCGATGATGCACGCGATGCGGAATTAGCCCAGGCCTTGATCGCGGATCCGAAAGAATCGGCGGAGCATGTGATGTTAGTGGATTTAGCTCGGAACGATTTAAGCCGTTCTGCGGATAATGTCAAAGTGGAGACGTTCAAGGAGGTTCAGTTCTTCTCGCACGTGATTCATTTGGTTTCTAAAGTGACTGGGCATTTGCAAAAAGGAGTGAATCCATTACAAATGGTGGCGGATACTTTTCCGGCCGGAACTTTAAGTGGTGCGCCTAAGCACAATGCGATGACGATTATTAACCGTTTGGAGCCCACAAATCGGGCTATCTATGGTGGGGCGATCGGTTTTATGGATTTCGAGGGTAATTTCAATCACGCCATCGCGATCCGTACGTTTTTGAGTAAAGGAGACACCTTGTTTTTCCAAGCCGGAATGGGCGTAGTGGCTAAGTCCGTGGTGGAAAGTGAGATGCAGGAAATTCACAATAAACTAGCCGCCTTGCGCAGAGCATTAGAGGTAGCAGAAAATTTAGCCTAAGGATATGAAAGTGTTAGTGATAGATAATTACGATTCCTTTGTGTACAATTTGGTCTACCTGTTGAAGGAATTAGGCGCGGAGGTGGACGTGTTTCGCAATGATAAAATTTCCCTAGAGGAAGTGGGTAAATACGATCAAATCTTGTTGTCGCCGGGTCCTGGGATTCCTTCGGAAGCAGGAATTATGATGGATTTATTGAAGGAATATAAGTCGACCAAAAAAATTCTAGGCGTCTGCCTGGGTCACCAAGCAATTGCGGAGGCTTTTGGCTCTCAACTGAGCAATATGGGTGAGGTATTACACGGCGTTACCACGGAATGTGTGGTGACGGATCCGACAGAACGCTTGTTCTTAGATATTCCATCCCGTTTCGAAGTTTGCCGTTACCACTCGTGGACGGTTGTTCCATCGACAATGCCAAGTGACTTAAAGATTACGGCGCAAGATGACAAAGGTTTTGTGTTAGCGGAGGCGCATTCGACATACGATGTGCGTGGGGTGCAATTCCACCCGGAGGCGTTTTTAACGCAACACGGATTGCAAATGATTAAAAATTGGATGAAATAAAAATGAAGAATATATTAAATAAACGGGTTTCGGGAGAGGCATTAGAGGAGAATGAGGCTAGAGAAATTATGCTACGCATTGGGCAAGGAGAAATAAATCCGAGCCAAATCGCCGCATTTTTATCGTCCTATTGGTTCAATCCGATTCAAGTGGATGAGCTAAAAGGATTCGTTTCAGCGATGATGGAATTAGCCATTACGGTGGATCTATCAGAATTTGATGCGATGGATGTGTGCGGAACGGGTGGAGATGGGAAAGATACCTTTAACATTTCGACGACGTCCTCTTTCATCATTGTGGGTGCCGGCCAAAAAATCGCCAAACACGGTAATCACGGCGTTTCCTCTTCGGTGGGATCGTCGACAGTATTAGAGTTTTTAGGCTTGAAATTCAATAACGACCCGAAGATCTTGAAACGCAAGATGGAAACGGCGGGGATGTGCTTCTTGCACGCGCCCCTTTTCCACCCAGCGATGCGCTTCGTGGGCCCTATCCGCAAGGAATTAGGGATGAAGACTTTCTTCAATTTGTTAGGACCTTTATTGAATCCTGCCAAAGTCAACAAGCAAATCTCCGGCGTCTATTCGCCAGAAGCGTTTGCCTTGTATGAAGGATTTTTTGCCGGTTCAGGCAAACAATACGGCATCGTTTATGCGGAAGATGGTTACGACGAAATCTCGCTAACCTCTGCGTTCCGTTTAACCACTGCTGATGGAGCTTCGATTTACAATCCGGGAGATATTGGCTGCGAAGTGGTGGCACAATCCGAATTGTTTGGTGGTTCTACGGCGGAGGCATCTGCGAATATGTTGTACAGAATTTTGCAGCGCGAAGGCACACCCGCACAAACGCAAGCGGTTTTAGCAAATGCCGGAGCTGGTTTGTTTGTAGCAGGTAAAGCGGGCAGTCTAGTAGAAGGATATGCTTTAGCGAAAGAATCCTTAGAAAGTGGTCGTGCGTTCCAGTCTTTCAAGAAATTTATAATGGATTAAGATGAGCATATTAGACCAAATCATAGTCACCAAAAGACAGGAAGTCGCCGCTTGCAAAGCGCGCACCACGACTGCTCAGCTCGAAAAACAAGGTTTTTTCGCGCGCGCTTGTCATTCTTTGTCGATGTCTTTAGTTCAGCCGGCTTCCACGGGAGTCATTGCTGAATTCAAGCGTAAATCCCCATCGAAAGGCATCATCAATGATCGTTTGGGTGTGGATGTGGTGACAAAAGGCTATGTGGAGGCGGGTGCGGCCTGTTTATCGGTGTTGACAGATGAATCCTATTTTGGAGGAACCTATGCTGATTTCGATTTAGCACGTCGCACGAACCCGAATACGCCCATTTTGCGCAAAGACTTTATGATCGATGAATACCAAATCATCGAAGCAAAGTCCATGGGCGCTGACGTGGTACTCTTGATTGCGGCGGCTTTAAGTCCAGCCGAAATCAAAACATTAGGAACGCTGGCTCGTTCATTAGGAATGGAAACCTTACTCGAGGTGCACGATCAAGAAGAATTGGATCGTTCGCTTGGAGACTATATTTCCGTGGTAGGAGTGAATAACCGGAATTTGAAGAATTTCTCGGAGCAAAATGTGGAGGCGTCCAAAGTTTTGGCATCCAAAATACCGACCCAATTCGTCAAGGTTTCGGAAAGTTGTATTTCGGGGCCGGAGATCATTACGGAATTAAAGACCTACGGTTACCGGGGCTTCTTGATAGGCGAGAGCTTTATGAAGACCGATAACCCAGGAAAAGCCTTAAGCGACTTTATTAACTAGGTATGAAGTGGAAAGTATGTGGCATGCGGGAACCCGAAAATATCCAAGAAGTAGCAGCTTTAGGGCCAGACTTCATGGGCTTTATTTGGGCACCTAAATCGCCGCGTTACGTTGGACAAGATTTTGTCATTCCGGCTTTACCAGCACAAACGAAGGCGGTTGGTGTTTTTGTCAATGAAACGACTGAAACCATTATCGCTTTATCTAAAAATGCTGGTTTCTCGGTCGTGCAATTGCATGGAGAAGAGGGGCAAATAGAAATAGAAGCCTTGCAAGCTGCCGGATTACAAGTCATCAAGGCGATTAGCGTGGGCTCAGTGAAGGATCTCGATCTGACAGACAAGCCTGATTTCTATTTGTTTGATACGAAGAAAGGGGCTCAGGTAGGTGGAACAGGAGAACATTTTGATTGGTCATTATTAACGCAGTATAAATTGGATATCCCCTATATTTTAGCAGGTGGATTGCAGGCAGGGGATGTGGAAAAGGTGAAGGATTTTCCGGGCTTATATGCTTTGGACTTTAATAGTAAACTCGAAATACGTCCTGGATTCAAGGATGTCGAGCAAGTGAAAGAACTAGTAAAACAGCTATAAATATGTCATTTAATGTAGATGAGCGTGGGTATTACGGGAATTTTGGTGGGGCCTTTATTCCGGAAATGTTATACCCAAATGTCGAGGAATTACGTTCCCGCTATTTAGACATTATCGCGGAACCCTCTTTTCAGGAAGAATTCCACGCCTTGTTAAAAGATTACGTGGGTCGTCCTACGCCGCTTTTCAAGGCAGAGCGTTTGTCTGCGAAATACAACACGAATATCTATTTAAAGCGAGAAGATTTGTGTCACACCGGGGCACACAAGATTAATAATACGATAGGCCAAATCCTAGTAGCGAAACGCCTGGGCAAATCGAAAATCGTAGCAGAAACAGGTGCAGGACAACACGGCGTGGCAACAGCGACGGTTTGTGCCTTGATGGGCATGGAATGTATCGTCTACATGGGTGCCATTGACATCGAAAGACAGGCCCCTAACGTGGCGCGTATGCGTATGCTAGGAGCTCAAGTAGTACCTGCCACTTCTGGATCAAAAACCTTAAAAGATGCCACCAATGAGGCTATGCGCCACTGGATTAATCACCCGGTAGACACCCATTACATTATCGGATCGGTCGTAGGACCACATCCATACCCGGACATGGTCGCTCGTTTTCAGGCGGTTATTTCCGAGGAGATTCGTTTTCAATTACAAGAGAAAGAAGGCCGCGATTACCCTGACTACGTGATTGCGTGTGTGGGTGGAGGATCGAATGCGGCGGGTGCTTTTTACCATTTCTTAGATGAGCCTCGCACTGCTTTGATCGCGGCGGAGGCCGCAGGTCTAGGAGTGAATTCGGGTCATTCAGCTGCGACGACTTTCTTAGGAAAACCGGGCGTTTTACATGGTAGCAAGAGTTTATCGATGCAAACCGAAGATGGCCAGGTGATCGAACCTTATTCAATCTCTGCCGGCTTAGATTATCCTGGAATTGGGCCAATGCACGCGCATTTATTTGAATCGGGTCGTGCCACTTTTTATGGGGTGACCGATGAGGAGGCTCTAGTGGCCGCCGTGGAATGCTCTCAATTAGAAGGAATTATTCCGGCATTAGAGACGGCACATGCTTTGGCCGTATTCGAAAGATTGCAAGCTAAGCCGAATGAAATCGTGGTCGTTAATGTTTCCGGAAGAGGGGACAAAGATTTAGCGACTTACCAAAACCGTTTAAAATTGAATGACTAAGATGAACAGAATTTCAGCTCTATTCTCCAAGGCGACTGAGCCTATTTTAAATGTATATACCACGGCAGGTTTTCCTCATTTGGAGGATACGATGACCGTTTTGAACGCGCTGCAAGCAGGGGGCGTTGATATTATTGAGGTGGGAATGCCTTATTCCGATCCCGTGGCAGATGGAGAAACCATTCAGCTATCGAATCAAGCCGCTTTAGAACAAGGAATGAGCGTGGCACATCTTTTCGAGCAGTTGAAAGACATGCGTCAAACCATCACCGTCCCCGTTCTTTTGATGGGTTATATTAATCCCGTTTTGCAATACGGCGTGGAGGCTTTTTGCGCGAAATGTGCGGAAGTAGGGGTGGATGGATTGATTTTGCCAGATCTACCGATGGTGGAATACGAAGCATCCTACAAAGCAATCTTCGAGAAGTACGGTTTGTACAACATCTTATTGATCACTCCGCAAACCAACGATGAGCGTATTCGCCACATCGATTCGGTTTCGAATGGATTCATTTATATGGTGTCTTCTGCGAGTACGACGGGGGCAAAAACAGGTATTTCTGCAATTCAGGAGACTTATTTTGATCGCATTGCGCAGATGAACCTGAAGAACCCGCGTTTAATTGGTTTTGGAATATCAGATCACGAGAGTTTTATCAAGGCCTCAAAAAATGCGTCTGGAGCCATCATTGGTAGTGCTTTTGTGAAGATGATCGCGCAGGCAAAAGACCTTCAGGCTGAAATCATTGACTTTGTGCAGTCGATTAAAGGTAAAAAGTAAGCAAATGTTTTTGGAAAGAAATATTTTTCCTATCTTTGCAACCCCAATCAGACGTTCTTATGCACAAGTGGGCCGCTAAGCGCTGATTATCATCAAATAAAAATTAGTTCAGATGAGCGATTTAATTAAATTCGTAGAGCAAGAAAACGCAGCACGTAGAGGAGAACACCCTGAATTCGCTGCAGGAGACACGGTTAACGTACACGTGAAAATTCGTGAAGGTAACAAAGAGCGTATCCAGGTTTTCCAAGGTTTAGTTATCCAACGTAAAAATTCTGGTGCTGGTGAGTCTTTTACAGTTCGTAAGATCTCTAACGGTATCGGTGTTGAGCGTATTTTCCCAATCTTGTCACCAAACATCGACAAAATTGAAGTATTACGTCGTGGTAAAGTACGTCGTGCACGTTTATACTACATGCGTGGTAAGCAAGGAAAAGCGGCTCGTGTTAAAGAGAAGAAAAAATAGGTTTGAGATTTTTTATATAGAAGAGAGCTGTTCAGAAATGAGCAGCTTTTTTTATGCCCTTATGTCAGTAATCTCAGCTAGAATTTTACTTTTGTAGATAAATAAACCTATTAAAATGAAAACGAATGCTTCGAATCGCCGCGAATTCTTGCACAATGCAAGTATGCTAGGCGGTATGGCCTTTTTGCCTAGTTCTTTAAAAGACGCCACCAAGACTTTTGCACCTGCAACCCCTGAACGCCTCATTGCGCCGCGTTTGAAATTTGGGGTGGTGGGAATCAACCATGGACATATTTATTCCATGGCGAACTCCATCATTCGGGGTGGCGGGGAATTTGTCTCGTATTATGCGAAGGAGCCGGATCTAATTAAAGATTTTGCCAAACGGTATCCACAAGCAAAACTGGTGAAAAGCGAGGCCGAGGTCTTAGAAGATCCTTCCATCAAATTAGTGCTGAGCTCCATTACGCCTAATGAACGCGCTCCTTTAGGTATTCGGGTGATGCAACATGGGAAAGACTACATGGTAGATAAGCCAGGGATTACAAGTCTGGAACAATTAGCCGATGTTCGAAAAGTTCAAAAAGAAACAAAGCGAATCTATTCGATTTCGTTCAGCGAGCGTTTTGAAAATAAGGCAACGGAATTAGCGAGTCAATTAGTGGCCTCTGGAAAAATCGGAAAAGTGATGCAAACCTTGGGAACAGGACCTCATAGAATGAGTGTCAATTCACGTCCTGACTGGTTTTTTGATACCAAATATTACGGTGGAATTATCACGGATATAGCTTCCCATCAAGTAGATCAATTCTTGCATTTTACAGGCTCAACTCAAGGCGAAGTCGTAGCGTCCCAAATTGCTAACCACCACCATCCACAATACCCTAATTTCCAAGACTTTGGAGATTTAATGCTTCGTAGCAATAAAGGCTCTGGATATATCCGCGTAGACTGGTTTACACCTGATGGCTTAAATACCTGGGGAGATGGTAGACTTACTATTCTAGGAACAGATGGCTATATGGAAGTACGGAAAAATACGGATATCGCCTCTCCACATGGAACAGGAAGCCATTTATATGTGGTCACGAATAAAGAAACCTTGTACATCGATTGCAAAGATGTGAACCTGCCACACGGGGAACTACTTGTGGATGATGTCTTAAATAGGACGGAGACGGCGATGACCCAAGCGCATTGTTTCTTAGCCACAGAATTAGCTTTAATTGCCCAAAAAAATGCAACTAACATATCTATCAAAGCATGAAAAGGAGAAAATTCATCAATAATCTAGCAATGGGTGCCGTGGGTACATTTGGTTTCCCAACCATCGTTCCAGCAAATGTGTTAGGAGGAAAAGATGCCCCAAGCAATAAAATCAACATCGCCCAAATCGGCTGTGGACGTATCGCGCGTACCCACGATTTACCAGGCACTTGGAAGCACGATAAAGCGCGCATTATGGCTGTTTGTGATCTAGATCGCCACCGCACCGAGGAGACGAAGCAATTAGTCGAAGAGTACTACACGAAGAAAACAGGACAATCAAACTACATCGATGTGAAGATGTACGACGATTACCGCGAGATGCTTTTGAACAAGGACATTGATGCGGTGATGATTAGTACGCCGGATTTTTGGCATGCGCAACCAGCCATGGAAGCGGCCCTAGCAGGCAAAGATATTTACTTGCAAAAACCTACCTCTCTTACTATTCATGAAGGTCGTCAACTGGCAAATGTTATTAAGAAAACGGGTCGCATTCTGCAGGTAGGAACACAACAACGTTCGTCGTCTCAGTTTAGAATTGCCGCTGAATTAGTGCGCAACGGACGTATTGGTAAATTGCACACCGTTAAAATTGGTTTGCCAGGGGATCCCTCTGGACCTCCGGCGCCAGCCATGCCAGTACCCAAAGGCTTCAATTTTGATATGTGGTTAGGTTCCACGCCAGAAATGGCATACACGGAGATCGCAGTACACCCTCAAAAGGGATACGATCGTCCAGGTTGGTTGCGTATGGAGCAATTCGGTGCGGGTATGATTACCGGCTGGGGCCAGCACCACTACGATTCCGCAGCTTGGGGTATGGATACGGAATACACAGGTCCTATTTCAGTAGAGGCGGTGGCGGAGTTCCCGAAGTCAGGTTTATGGAATGTTCACGGGGACTTTATGTCCAAAGCAGAATATGCAAACGGCATCACGATGTACACTTCAGGCGGCTACCAAAATGGGATTCGCTACGAAGGGACTGAAGGGTGGATCTTTGTGTCTCGTGGCGATTATGCAGCGACACCAAGTGATCCAACGGCTAAAGTGAGATCCAAAGCATTGGATGCGTCTAATCCGAAGATATTAGAGTCCGTAATTGGGGCAAATGAGATTCATCTATACAACTCTGAAGACCAACACGGGAACTGGTTAGATTGTATTGAATCACGTAAAGAACCAATTTCACCAATCGAGATTGGACACCGCGCATGTACGGTTTGTTTGATCACGCACGTAGCCATGAAAATTCCACGCAAATTGCAATGGGATCCTACCAAGGAAGACTTTGTGAATGATGCGGAAGCCAATACGTGGTTGCGTAGAGCACAACGCGCTCCGTACGGAACGGATCGGATTAAGTTTTAGATTTTTTCTACCTTTCTAACGTTCTTGTTGATGGTGTCAGATTCAACGACTCCATCGCGCAAACGAATGATACGGTGAGCATATTGGGCAATATCGTCTTCGTGGGTAACCATGACGATGGTATTGCCTTTTTTGTGCAATTGATCGAAGAGATCCATGATCTCGTATGAGGTTTTAGTATCTAGGTTACCGGTAGGCTCATCGGCTAATAAGATCGATGGATCATTGACTAAGGCACGAGCTACGGCTACGCGCTGTCTTTGACCCCCTGAAAGCTCGTTCGGCTTGTGCAAGGCGCGGTTGTCTAGACCTACCCCTTTTAACGTATTCATAGCAATCTCCGTGCGTTCTTTCTTCGTATAGCCTGCATAGATTAAAGGCAAGGCAACGTTTTCGAGTGCTGATTGGCGGGGAAGGAGGTTAAAGGTTTGGAAAACAAAACCAATTTCCTTGTTTCTAACGGCTGCTAATTCATTTTCAGACATCTCTGATACATCTTGTCCATTCAAGATATATTTGCCCGTAGAAGGCGTATCTAAGCAGCCTACGATGTTCATTAAAGTGGATTTACCAGAACCAGAGGGACCCATAAAAGCGACATATTCTCCTTTGTTAACGGAGATGGTAACGTCTTTTAAGGCGTCGATTATTTCTTCGCCCATCACGTAACGTTTTGAAATAGATTGGGTCTCGATAATTTTAGTCATAGCAATCAAATTAATGAACTCAAAAATACATCCATTCTAGGAAACAATTCTCCTTTTTAGACAAAAGATAGCGGGGGAGGATGAATTGAGCGTGGGAAGGATGAGAGGTTTTGGCATAAAAAAAGCCCGAACAAATCGCTCGGGCTTTTCTCTATCTTCAAAGAATCTTACAATCCTTTTGCTTTCTTAACTACTTCGTCAGCGATGTTTTGCGGAACGAATTCGTAGTGAGAGAACGTTAACGATGCTGTTGCACGTCCTGAAGACATCGTACGTAAATCTGTTACGTAACCGAATAATTCAGAAAGAGGCACATCAGCCTTCAAGATAACCGCTCCTTGACGAGAATCCATACCTTTCATGATACCACGACGACGGTTTAAGTCACCTGTGATAGGTCCAGTATATTCGTCTGGAGTAACAACGTCAACGGCCATGATAGGCTCCATTAACTTAGCACCCGCTTGTTTCGCTGATTCTTTGTAACCCATACGAGCAGCTAATTCAAATGATAATGAATCTGAATCGACATCGTGGAAAGATCCGTGGAATAAACGAACTTTCATTGAATCCATTGGGTATCCAGCCAAAGCACCATTTTTCATTGCTTCTTCGAAACCTTTTTGGATAGCTGGAATGAATTCACGAGGAATCACACCACCCACGATATTGTTAACGAATTCTAAACCTGGTTTGTCATCTTCTCTTGGTCCGATTTCAAATACGATATCAGCAAACTTACCGCGACCACCTGATTGTTTCTTGTAAACCTCACGGTGTTCTGTTGTCTTAGTTAAAGACTCTTTGTAAGCTACTTGAGGAGCACCTTGGTTTACTTCTACTTTGAACTCACGACGCATACGGTCGATGATGATCTCTAAGTGAAGCTCACCCATACCCTTGATGATCGTTTGACCAGTCTCTTCGTTTGATTCAACTTGTAACGTAGGATCTTCTTCGATCAATTTCGTGATCGCTTTAGAGAAGTTATCTGCATCAGCCGTTTTCTTAGGCTCGATTGCATATCCGATAACTGGCTCTGGGAAGTCCATTGCTTCAAGGATGATAGGGTGTTTCTCATCAGAAAGGGTATCTCCCGTTTTGATGTCTTTGAAACCTACTACCGCACC
>CANFWR010000051.1 GCA_947450865.1 Cytophagaceae bacterium | reverse complement strand
TTGAATCGTAAGAAACTCAACCTGGGTCTACTCGTACATTGCCAAGTTACACTTGAGAAACAAAACCGAAAGAACTTTAGTGAATTTGAAGCAGCCATCCTGAACTTTCCAGAGGTAACTTCCTGCCATTTAGTATCTGGAAACTTTGATTATTATTTAAATGTGGTCAGTGCGGATGTAGAAAGTTACAATCAGTTTTACCAAGAAAAACTAGCTGTTTTACCCTCTGTCGCCCACATTAGCACCTTGTTTGTGATGGATGAAATCAAGCAAACTACCGCATTGCCCGTTTAAATTTTGTATCTTTGTATTTCTATTTGGGATCGACCGGTTTTGACAGCTTATGTAGTCCGGTTGTAAGCACGTCGGGAGTTGTAGGCATTTCCTGTTAAAAAAACCTTCGAATTATAGCTGGCAATACTTCGTATGCCATGGCTGCTTAGTCTGATAGACTAACCAATTGCCATCGTTCAGCCCTGTCCAAACTCTGCCGACGGGGGATTCTGAGCGTCGACATGCAGAGTCGCTGAATCCGATTTCTCTAACGGTTCAGTAGTATCCAGAGGATAAGTGTTAGGTAAGGTCTGATCTGAACCTATCTAACATCGAAAATTAATCAAATCTAAACGTGTAGAAAGCATCAGTTCTCTAGGTTTGGACGAGGGTTCGAGTCCCTCCGATTCCACCAGATAATAAAAAAGCCCCAATTTCTTGGGGCTTTTTTTATAATAACTGCAAAAGATTAAAACACGCTCTTCTGTGCTGCCATCTTTTCGATTTCTGCTACCGTGCGAGGAGAACCTTGAGAAAGGTTTACATTTCCTTTTTCGGTGATTAAAATATCATCTTCGATACGAATACCAATATTCCACCACTTCTTATCGCACTTACTTCCTGCTGGAATGTAAATACCTGGTTCAACCGTTACTACCACACCTGCTGCTAAAACGCGAGGTCCTAAATCGTGTACATCTAAACCCAAATGGTGTGAAGTTCCGTGAGGAAAATAGGTACGTGCTTCTTTCTCATTAGCGACAATACCTAATTTGATTAAACCTGCATTCACCACAGCGCGAGAAGCTGCATCCACATCGCTGAAAGGAGCGCCAGCCTTACAAGCTGCAATCCCTGCATCTTGAGCCGCTAGAACGATTTCGTATAAGGCCTTTTGCGCTTCTGAGAATTTACCGTTCGCAGGAACCGTTCTTGTAACGTCTGCTGAATAACCGTGGTATTCTGCCGCACAATCACTTAATAATAAATCACCTTCTTTAATGGTCTTCAAATTAGTGATATAGTGTAAGACACAGGCATTTTCCGCTGCTCCATTGATACTGTTATAACCCGGGTATTCAGAACCTTCCTTTTTGAAATGGTATTCCATAATCGCCTGCGCCTGGTATTCTTTCATACCTGGTTTTACCGCACGCATTACATCATTATGACCTAAAACACTAATGGAAGCTGCTTTTTGAATTAAAGCAATCTCTTCTGGCAATTTAATTCCACGTAAGGTTCTTAACGTATTCATAGTAGATCTAGATGCCAAAGGCTTAGCATTCGAAATCACTAAACTATCTACTAACGAAGCCATGCGAGATAAAGGATCTTCTTTCGCTTTGTATTTAGCAAAAATACCCTCCGTGCGGTACAACGTATAAACCGAATCTACGCCAGCTAGAGAGATTGAAGAGCTCGTAAATTGGTCATTGATGAACACATTTTCCATTTTACTCTTTGCCTTAAATCCTTCCGTTCCTAGGATTTTGCCAGTCCATAACTCTTTGAAAGGATCACGGTTTTGGACAAAAATAAATTCAGTTCCTGTCTTTCCTAATAAGGTTACGGGTTGCTTGAACAATAATAAAACAGCGTTAGGCTCTTCTAATCCTGTCAAATAATAGAAATTCTTGTTTTGCGCGTATTGAAACTCAGTGTCATTACTACGCTGACGTGTTTGTGATGCGAAGAAGATACCCACGCCTTTGTCAGACATTTTCTCTATAAAGGCAGCACGACGACCCGCGTGAAATGCTGGGCTTAAATAATCCGTTGGATAATCTTGAGCAATAGCAGATTGCAATGACAAAGTCGCGAACAATCCGATGATGAGGTGTTTGATTTTCATTGATTAATAGATATTTGAAATAGCAAGATAAGAAAAAAGGCTCCAGATGGAGCCTTTGGATTAACTTTTTTGGCCAAAATAACGACTCAACCAAAAACCACAAAGCCCCCAAGCGACTACTGCATCAATCAATTGAGCGCGTAAATCATATACCGGGTACCAAATATGCTCCGTGTAAGAAGTGTTACAAAAGGCCATAAAACCAATCGCAAGCGATACTCCTACGATCGTAGAACGACGCGGAATCTTCAATTTTGAAATAATCCAAACCAGTAAAAAAACGATCAAAATATCCACTGCGAAGCCGCGAATCATATTCATTGTCATATCCGTTTTATAGGACGGATAATAAATAACGCGTGCCCAAGGTTTTCCAGCAATTGATTTAGTAAATCCTTCTAATTCATCCATAGACTGATTATGGCTCATGCGAGGCATAATGTAGCCACCTGGTGCTAATTCCTGCTTATTTAAGAAATGTAGAATCGTATCTTGCTTAGCTGTATACTGCTGAACCGGCTCGTGTAAGTTAAATGCCACATGAGACATTGTCTGCCAAATAAAGATGATCAGACCGCCCACTAAAGAGCCAATAATGACTTTTTTCATTGTTATATGATTGATTGAACGGCTAAATTAAGAATAAAATGCAAATACAAATAAAAAATATGCAATCATTTAAAACCTTCAATCTTTACTTTCCATTTTTTTGGAAAACCCGAAAAGGATGGATTTCCTAACTGACCTTGTGCCATCCAAGCTAAAGTAGTTAATAATCCACCATTACCGGGCATATATAGACGTAATCTTTTATCTTGGAAATTGTGTCCATTTTTCAAATAGGTGTTTTTCTGAAGGGGCATCAATAAAAAATCAACAGCCTGTTCTGCATCATACAAACGCAATGCTGTCATCGCAAGCAAAGGATAATCCCAACCCCAGGTACTATCCCAGTTCCAAACTTTTTTAATTTTATGTAAGGTGGCACGCATTTTTATTGGATCCGTAGAGGATAATGGTTCTACCATTCCAAAAGCTCCAACTACAGCAGGATGATCAGAGATAAATTTGGGATTTCCGTAGGTATCTCCATAACCTGAGGCAGCTTGGTAAATGCCTGCCTGTTCCGGAAGAGCCGGATAATGGCTTAAGATATGCGTCCATTTTTTGTTAGGTCGTTTTCCGGTTGCTTTCCGCCATTCTTGTGCAATCCGCAAACCTTTAAACCAATAAGTTAGCTCCAAAGGCGCATTATACGTCGTAGCATAAGGAAGCGATTCTTGAGCTGGAATAAAGCCTGGGCCTAAACGGTAAACGTTTCCCAGCGAATCCCAAGACAATAAATCCTCCATCGCAACCGCCGTTTCCTCGACCAGATAGTGATATTTATGTTTAAATGATGTGGGCTTGCGCTTCGATAATTCATTTAGCATATCAATGATATGAGGTTGTTGCCAAAGTAAAAACGATCCCACAGAAGAGGGCGACTCTCCCCCATCCGGATCTGTCATTTTTTGCCAACGAACGCCTCGCAAGCCTTGGCGCAGCGCTAAGTCCTTCGCGGCCTTGAAATTTCGTTCATACCAAGGCAGTACTTTCTCTAAGTATTCCCCCTTGTTCCAATAGGCAAAGTGCATCAAATGCCACCAGGTCATTTCCAAATGCGGACGTCCAAACCACGAATTATACACTAATCCCGTTTCTTGCGGGGGCTCTTCGCTGGTGGATTGAACTTTTGCCAAATACATACTAAGCACCATCCGCCTTTCCAATTCTTTAGCGCGCTTATCCTTCACCTGGCCCAAATCAATCATTCCACCTTTATTCCAATATTGTTGCCAATCTTTTCTTCCCTGCAGGCGCGTTGCATTGAACCCACTGAATTTTACGGCCCCAAAACCGACAGCTAATTCTATTCGTCCAGAATGATTTGCCTTAATCTCATACGTATGCGGACTTAATTGCTGCGATTGAATCAACTGGTTGGCCTGAATCGCAACTGGGTAAAGCAATGAATCGACTTGATGCTGAAATATCAATTGCTGAGGCGCGGAATCAAAAAGGTAAGATTTATGTTTTTCCGGATAAGCATTAGACACGCCCTCATCTAGAAATTGTTGTGATGGAAAAGGAAAATCTAATTGAAAACTCAATCGACCTATTTTTAGCAAGTGCGACTCAACTTTCGTATAGATTATATCTTCTTTGGGATCAGAAAATGTCAAAACCATGACAGGGAACCCTTCTACTGAAAAAGTAGAATTAATTTCCCCTGTATAGGGATTAAAAGATTGTTTTATGTCCCTTATGTCCTCCGGAGTAGCTAATGAACCATTTTCTAGCTTTATTCTAAAGCCTAAATGACCTAGATGAATTCGATGGGGATTCGCTCTGAAATAATCTGTTGCCGAATCTTTACGCACATTTTTATGACCTTGTAAGGCATAAGTCATGGGCCTACCAGCATAATTCTCCGTTCGGTAGGTTTCGGAACGTTGAAAATTTTCTGGATTGGGGAAAGTATGCCAAGACCAAGAACTTTGAGTGCCTAAGGGAATACCTTTGGCATAAAAGGCAGGAAAAGTTTGTAAACCCGTTGCATCAACAGTGAAGGCAAAATGCCCATTTCCTACGGACAAGGAGGCTAAGGTATCTAATGCCTGATTATACACCAAGTGCCGTTCCACCACTGATTTACGATCTATTTTCTGAGCGAAAAGGCTGAAGGAAATCAGTAGTAAAACAATAGCTCTCATTTATTTCGCTCTTAGCATCTCTGAACCTGCTAATAAATAACAGCCCGCCCCAAAATCCTCGAAGTTAGGAACCGATGTCTTCGTTACCGGTTGTCCATCTTTAGGTTCTTTTCCTGTTCCTTGCACATAGGCTAAAAAACCATTAGGTTGAACACAGGAATCAATGGCTTTCCAGCCTTTTTCGACTGATTTCTGGTATTTAGATGCTGGCAGTAAACCTGTGCGAATTCCCCAGGCCATTCCGTAGACAAATAAAGAGGTACCCGTCAATTCTGGTCCTCCAAAATTGGATTCATCCGTCAAACTCACATTGTAAAAACCATCTTTACGCTGTAAAGGCAATAAGGCTGAAGCCATATCTTGGAAATCTTTCACGTATTCCGCTCTATGCGGTGCATTTACAGGCATTAAATCCAAGGTTCTCGTTAAGGCCGCAAAAACCCACCCATTACCTCTAGACCAATAGCAATTCGAGCCATTAGGCTCTTTATAGGGTGGAATGAAGTCTTTATCACGCCACCACAAATGCTCCTGCTGATTGTACAACTTAGCTTTTGTGTCAGCATATAAATCGTGCATTTTAGTAAAATACTTGTCCTCTTTAAACCGAACACCTAAACGAGTATAAACGGGCATACTCATTTGCAGGCAATCAACCCATGACCAATCATTGGCCTTATCGGTCGCTACCATATTGTCGATATTCTCCTTAATCGGTTTAATACGTGCTGAGTCCGCTTTCAAGTCGAATAAGTCCAAATACACCTGGCCACAAGCTTGATCATCCGCATTTCTTGTCTTCAATCCATTGCGCAATGACCAATGGTGAAATTCTCCCCAGTCCTCCATATACTTCAAATCAGGAGCCTGCGGATCTTGTTTATACAATTCAATTAAGCCCTCATAAAAGACCGAGCGAGTCCAAATATTGGAAGGGCGAGTCTTGTCTGGACTTACGATTACTTTGGTTACATCCGGCCAAACACTTTGGAAATATGATTTAGCTAAATGCATGTGTTGCAAGACCTGAGTGCGATCTGGCTTTGCGGCGAAAACACTTAATGGTAATAGGAGAAAGAGTAATTTCTTCATCAGGCGAAATAAAAGACTGGTGTTAAATCAATTGAAACGGGAGAATGATCAGGATTAGTCTCCATAATATCTGCCATATAGGCCCACCACTTTTTCATTATTTCCAGCGCAGGAAGAGAATCGAGTGTCGATAAATCTGGGGCTTCTAAGTAGCCAAAAAGCGTACGGGTACTTTCATCCAAGAAGATGGAATAGTTTTGGATACCAACCTGATGTAATAATATCCCTAATTCAGGCCAAATTTCATCATGTCTCTTCTTGTAATCTGCCGAATGACCCGGCAGCAAATACATTTTAAACGCCTTTCGCTGCATAAGAATTGATTTCTTATAGAAGGCGCTTAGGGGTAAATTTTACTCAGAAATACGTTCTGTAAATGCCTGTAATGCTGCATCATCAAAACCTAAATGAGTCACAAAACGCACATATGTAGGACCAAAAGGAGCACAATAAATACCCCTCTCCTTTAATTCAGCCACTTTATCTACTGAAGCTATTCCAGCTTGTAATTCTAAAATGACAATATTAGTAGACACAGGTAATATCGCTTTCACCCAAGGAAGTTTTTCACAAACTGAGGCAATGACTCTTGCGCGTGCATGATCTTCTTTCAAACGTTCTACTTGATGATCTAGGGCATAAATTCCGGCTGCAGCTAATAATCCTGCTTGTCTCCATCCTCCTCCAAGACGTTTTCTGACCCGCCTAGCCTTTTTTACAAAGTCTTTAGAACCGACTAGAATAGATCCGATAGGTGCTCCTAAACCTTTAGATAAGCAGATTGAAATGGAATCGAACCATCCTCCAAATTGTGCAGGAGTTTGACCCGTTTCTACGATAGCATTGAAAATGCGCGCTCCATCTAAATGCAAGGGAATGTCAACAGAACGACAGAAATCAGAGATCTCTTGTAAGGCTTCTGATGTATAGATACTCCCTCCGCCTTTGTTTACTGTATTTTCTAAACTTACTAATCGACTTTCACAGGCGTGAATATCATCAGGAGAGATGGCGGCTTTTATTTGACTAGCACTTAAACGACCTAAATCCCCTTTCAATAATTTAACCGAGGCTCCTGCATTCGCCATTACTCCACCGCCTTCGTATAAGTAAATGTGGGATAATTCGTCGCAAATGACTTCTTGTCCTTTGGAAACATGAACCGAAATCGCAATCTGATTGGATTGAGTTCCGGATACACAGAAAAGCGCCGCTTCCTTATTAAATAATTTAGCCACCTTTTCTTCCAATGCATTGACCGTGGGATCCTCACCAAAAACATCATCGCCTAATGGTGCGGAAAACATCGCCTCGCGCATTCCCGCGGTAGGCAAAGTAAAGGTATCGCTACGTAATTCAATCTTCATATTAAAACTGCTTTAGGTAAGACAATTTAGCTAAAAAACTTTGTTGCTTCTGCTGGATTGTATCATTTCCTTGATAATTCAAGGTATTAAATACTAAATAAACATAAGACAATGGCTGGTATTCCCAGGCTAGACGCATATTCACCGAATTCAAGTTATCAGTCGTATTTTTCTGATAGAACCCTATTAATTGCAAACGAGGATTGATGGCCATACGCGTTTCCAAAATCAAAAGATTTACCTCCTTCGTCTCACGAGCTACGCCCATATTTTCAAACTTGCTCCAATTCCAGGAAAGTCCCACGTTCATGTGAGGAATAGGGGCAATTCGAAATTTGGAATCCAACGTTTGCAATGTGCCATTATAATATCCACCCCAACTATATTCAGAAGAAGCTGAATATTTTGCACTTGGATCACTCGCTAGTAAAAATCCTTTTCTGAAATAATCATAACTACCTGGTTTAATACGAATACCCACCGGATTAAAATCATCTTCTAAATTTTGAATAGCTCCTTCCACATAACCACCAATGATTCCTCCGTTTTGCAAATTAAACCACAAAGGCCCAGAGATTAAATGTTGCTCAATAATATGACCCGTTTTTAAACTGTGGTAAACTTCGGTATATACCCCAGGCTCCCAAAACCGAACAAATTTAGGCAACCATTTCCCTCGTATATTCAAATCGATTCCTTGTGAATTTGAAATAACATTGGTCCGGGATATAAAACCCATTGCCGGATTGTATTTTTCAGACACTAGTGTATGTGTCCAATAAAGCGTTACCACATTATCTCTATAAAGAAATTGACCATAATCCGCAAAACCCTGTTCGCCTGATTGCGAATTCTGTGTCATCGTCCCCATTCCACTGAAAGAGAATTTATCATTAAAGCGAATAAAGGCATCTAAGGCACCGGTGGATGCCACATTGGAAGGCGATGATTTCGTTGTTACAATGGCTCCTATCCTATTTTGTTTGCCAAAATTCTCGGAATACCTCCCCACAAAGAAATTGGTAAATGGATCCCCATCTCCCTCGCCTTGTCGCATAAATATCCCGCCCATATTTCGTTTTTCTGAACGGTAAACAAATCGTGTTCCTGCTGTGATGGCAATAGGTTTCACATTTTGATCTAAGCCTATCGTTCTACTAAAAAAAGGTTGGATGTACATCGATCCTCCTAAAACCTCATTTACAGGGGCTAATCCAGCAGAAAACAAGGAGGCATTTTCTAAGAAAAACTGGCGCCTCTCTGGAAAGAAAACAGAGAAACGAGAAATATTATTCACCTGTCTATCCACATCTGCCTGCGCAAAATCTGTATTAAAGGTGAAATCCATCACCGACGTTGGGCTTATTGCCCATTTAATTTCACCTCCTAATTTAAAGTCTGAGGTGTTTGAATTCCCAATTTCTGTCCCCTCGGACTTTTTAGAAACTTGCAACAAATAAGGAATAAATCGAATATTGGATGTCGTAGGTGGCGGAGGAATAATTCCGGTCAATTTTCCGGCATAATCCATGCGTAAAGGTGTCATGGATCTAGGAAGAGGTGACCAAACAGTCAATTCATTGCTCGCCCTTCTTAACCTAAAAAAGTTCAAACCCCATTCTTGAGATTTAACTCCATCTGTTTTAGGATATCTAAGTGTCTGCCAGGGTATAGCAAATTCCGCTACCCAAGAAGAATCCGTTCGATGTGTTCTCACCCGATATAGACCATCCCAATCCACATCGTATTGACGGTCATCAAAGGATAATAAATCTCTTTGAGCACCATACGCATTTGCTTGTAAAACAATGGCATTACGTCTATCATTAAACCCGTCTAGTGCAATACCAAATGCTTCATTTTCCAAGAACACAAAATCTCGCTTTAAATTAGGCGCACGGTAACTATTTTTACCTGAACTATCTTGTAAAATAGCGGCCACATACATGAATTGCTGATTATACAGCAGCTTTACGGTCGATTGGAAGGAGGCTTTTCTTCCCTGAAAGGGTTCTACCTGAAAGTCCAAATTCACCGCAGGCGCCTTCATCCACTCTTCCTCATCCAAATGCCCATCTGCTTTTAAGGTACGCTCTATCTTCAGCGGACGAAATTCTTTCCGCGGTTCAGTAGGTTTAAATACCTCTTGAGAAAAACCACAAAAGGAGATGAAGAATAAAAGGTAACGCATTTATTTTTTGATGAAGGATAAGCCCACTAAACGGATAAAAATAGGTAATCCTAGTAAAGCCATAGGCAAAAATTGAATTCCAGACCAAATCAGGCCAATGATACTGAATACGGTGACCATATGTAAATAGAACTTCCACTTGATTGGATTTCTCGCAAACCAAATCACTAAGGGGAAATTCAACGGAAACAACATCAAAGATGCTGGATTCCAAGCCATTACCTCGTGATTAGTTGCTGTTCCTAAAAAGAAGATGAACCAAGCTAATAAACCGATAATGCTAAATAAAGCCACGTCGGCTGCAAAAGAAAATCGCTTCTTATAGGTCATGAACCCCACTAATACGATTAAAATACTTAAAATTACATAAGGTCCAGTGAAATCAAAACCTGATTCTTCTGCTACTTCTGAATCAAACAGAGTCACCGGATTAGCGGAAAGACCTTTGGCTAAATTAGTCGCAGCGGCTAAATTATCAGGCAAATAACAGGCTTGTGTTGCTGTTGCCTTTACGTTTGAAGGAATCCCTAAGGCTAAATTCATCCCTAAAGTCACCCATGAATTAGGTGTTAAATATTTATTCATCCAATCACGATACGATTTGCCTTCCAAGTTAGGAACCTTCGCCCACGTATATTTCCCTGGGGCATTACGCTCAATCATATCACGAATACGCGTAGAGCAATTATCGTAGAAGAATTTGTAGGCATACTCCCTATTTTCTGGCAAAAGGTTCTTTTCTAAGGCTCGAAAAATGGTGTTTTTTTGAAGAGAATCTAACTGGAGCTTTTGGGCGATCATCCCGCGTTTTTCGTATTGCGCATTGTAATTAAACTCATCCTGCATCGAATGAACAGAGATGGTGTATGGCAAGGTACCCATCAAGAATTTCAAATAGAAATTCTCCGTTTTAAAATCGAAAGTACCATAACTATAAGCTCGGTCAATGCCATTCATTGGATCATTAACCCACAGAATCGTATGGCCAAAAGCCGAATGCAATTCCTTTCCTGGTGCAACCGTCACTAAAACCACTTCAGCTTTCGAGCTTAATTGAGCCTTTGCAGCTAAAGAAATCAATAAAAATAACAGGATCTTTTTCATCTATTTTCCAGCAATAACGATAACGATTTCACCTCGAACTTTATCCGGATGGGTCGTAAAATAGGCTAACACTTCTGTAGCTGTTCCTCGCACCATCTGCTCATGCATTTTACTCAATTCCCGACCGACCATCACTAAGCGATCCGCAGATATAAATTCGATTATTTGCTCTAATGCTTTCACTAAGCGATGCGGTGATTCATACAAAACTATGGTTCGCTCTTCTTCTGCTAATGCTTTCCAACGCGTTTGACGACCTTTTTTGTGCGGTAAAAATCCTTCATACACAAAGCGATCCGTAGGGAAACCCGAATTAACCAAAGCCGGAACAAAGGCCGTCGCACCTGGTAATGATTCCACTTCGATGCCATTATCAACACATGCTTTCACGAGAAGATAACCCGGATCTGAAATTCCTGGTGTTCCTGCATCAGAAATGAGAGCTAATGATTTCCCTTCCTTTAACATCTTAATCACCCCAGGAACACCGGTGTGTTCGTTGTGGGCGTGGTGGGAATACAAAGGTTTGGAGATATTTAGATGCTTCAGTAATTGGCCTGAATTGCGGGTATCCTCTGCTAAAATCCCATCAACCTCTCCCAGTACCCGAATGGCACGCAGCGTGATATCTTCTAAATTCCCAATGGGCGTAGGTACGAGGTATAATTTCATTCCGAAATTTAATTAAATGACCTGAAACAAAAAAAGCGAAACTTTCGTTTCGCTTTTCGCTCTGGTAGAGAGTGAGGGATTCGAACCCCCGGACCTGTAACAGTCAACAGTTTTCAAGACTGCCGCAATCGACCACTCTGCCAACTCTCTGTCTCCTTAAGAGATTGCAAAAGTAAGGCGTTTTTCCACATTTTGCAATACTCTTCTTCAAAATTTTAGATAAAATTCAAGATATAATCTCTTTTAGCCTGAAAATCAAGGGTATCCGGAATCCAGTTGATAACGATTCCGGCACGTTCCATTTTTCTAAAATAGGTCATTTGGCGTTTAGCGAATTGGTGAATCGCTGTTTCTAATCCTTTTTCAAATTCTTCTTTGGTAATTACTCCCTCTATATAATTCACCATCCATTTATATTCCAAGCCCATCCAACGCAATTCTTCTGGATTCACCCCATCGTATAAAAGTTGTTGCACTTCCTCTAACATTCCCTCTTTCAGTCGAGCCTGAAATCGAGTACTTATTTTTTCTCTTCTTGTTTCAATAGATGGATTTAGGCCAAAAACGGTGTACTTAAATTGAATGTCCAACGGTTCAGACAGGAAATGAGGAACATGTGAAAATTGGTAATTCGCTAACAAAGATTCAATATACAAACCTGTTCCACCGCACAATATGGGTTGTTTCACTCGGGAAAAAACATCATTGATTGCATCAAAAGCTGCCTTTTGAAAGTGTGCCACAGAGAATGCCTCTCCTATTTCGTGGCTATCAATTAAATGATATGGGATGAAACCATATTCCTTTAAGTCTTTTCCGGTACCTATGTCGAGGCGACGGTAGATTTGTCGGGAGTCTGCTGAAATGATTTCTCCGTCTAAGGCACAGGCTAATTCTACCGCCAAAGCCGTTTTGCCACTCGCCGTGGGACCCAATAAAACGATAAGCTGTTGATCAGTAGACATAACGTAATTTCAAATTTCCCTTGTTCATTCGATTACCTAGTTGAATGGGGGCCGTCTCTCCTATTTTGGCAAAGCCCACAGACAAAAATCCTTTACCAGAATTCCATTCCTTGTCCACGTAGGTCATCACATTGTGCGTTTCTGGATGCAAATCTTTATAGGCTTGCAAGAATTTAGTCAAACCTCCTAGGAGGCGAATGCTAGATAAAGTGGCCATTTCGGTGAGTTCACCAGACAAACAACCTTCTAAGCCTGGCTCTTTCATCACCAATGATTTCCCAAAAACCGCCACCGCTAGCAGTGGATGCCCCTCGAAAGTATACGAACTTTCAATCCCCCGAAAAACCCGGTGAGGCGGAACGATACAACCTAGGTAGCTGGATCCTTTTAAAAATCCTTTTACGTGCTCTTTGCCTAAAAATTCCCGTGCCGTCTCCGCATCAATCGGAACGATACGCGTATCGCGTGCAAAAACAGAACGTAAAGGCTTCACACGAGCAATTAAATGCTTTTCAATAGAGGGGCGACGCATGAGCCATTGATCTTCCCCAATACAAATATCACCCTCCTGGCTTTCTCCTGGCATCGCTTTTACGCGTACCTTTGACTCCTCTTGTAGCCACAAGTCATCACCCATCGATTGAAAACCGATCGAAAGGAGGAAATGAGCGAGGGTATGTGGGAACTCTTTTGGCATAAAACGTGTAAATATACAGTAGAATTAGGCGCAAAAGCGCTTTGAAAACAAAAAAACATATTAGAATGGACTATAGATTTGAGGCGAGCCGAAAAGAGGTTTCCACCTTTACGAACCAAGAAATCAGAGATAATTTCTTAATTGAGAAGATCTTTCACGCGGATCAGATACAATTAACCTATACTATTTATGATCGCATGATCATCGGTGGAGCCATGCCTGTATTAAACACGTTGCACCTCCCGAATCCTGAAAAATTACGGGCTAATTTCTTCCTTGAAAGACGTGAATTAGGAATTATCAACGTAGGTGGAAAAGGAACGGTTACTGCGGATGGAGAACAATTTACCATCGATAAATTAGGTGCAGTTTATGTAGGTCGTGGCGTAAAAGAGGTAAGCTTCAGCTCTGAATCATCTGAAAATCCGGCGCAATTCTATCTATTATCTTCCCCAGCACATGCGACTTATCCCAATGCAAAATTAGATCGCGAGCAGGTGAGCACAGTCGTATTAGGTAGTTTAGAGACTTCGAATCACCGCACCATTTATAAATACATTCACAACGAGGGGATTCAATCTTGTCAATTAGTGATGGGCTTGACGATTTTAGAACCGGGTTCAGTTTGGAATACGATGCCGGCACACGTACACGACCGAAGAATGGAAGCCTATTTATACTTTGATGTAATGCCAGGTCACGCTGTATTGCATTTAATGGGTGAAACGACTGAAACCAAGCACATTTGGGTGCATAACCACCAAGCTATTATTTCGCCGCCCTGGTCGATTCACAGTGGATCTGGTACAAAAAATTATTCCTTTATTTGGGGAATGGCGGGTGAGAATAAGGATTATACCGATATGGATTTTGCAGAAATTTCTGAATTACGTTAACATGAAAAAACTGATCGTTCTTTTATTGGGGTTAAGCACCGCTGTGACCGCCCAAAACTACTCAGAGCTGATGGCCAAGTCCATTATGCATACCCACACTGATTCCATCACGGTGAAAGTGGGAAAACCGGCGGGATGGGATTATGAGCAAGGTTTGGTATTGAAAGCTTTAGAGCATGTGTACCAAAGAACGGGTGACGCCACCTACTTTCAGTATATCAAAAAGAACATCGACAGTTTCGTAGATGCCAATGGTAACATTCGCACCTACCATTTTGATGAATTCAATTCTGATAATATCACTACGGGACGTATGCTCCTGTATCTGTACCAAGAATTAGGCGACGAGCGCTACAAAAAGGCCGCTGACTTGTTAAGAAAGCAAATTTCGGCGCAACCAAGAGATGCGGACGGCGGATTTTGGCATAAGAAAAGATACCCGAACCAGATGTGGTTAGATGGACTTTATATGTTAGAGCCATTCTATGCAGAATACGGTCAAATCACACAGCAAGACAATTGGGCTGACATCGTAAAGCAGTTTCAGTTAATGTACAAAGGCGCGATTGATCCTAAAACGGGGCTTTTATTCCACGCCTACGATCAAGCTAAAGCACAGCCTTGGGCGGACAAATCGAACGGACATTCGCCTAATTTTTGGGGTCGTTCGATGGGATGGTATGTAATGGCCTTAGTCGATGTGTTGGATTATATGCCTAAGAATCATCCCTCTAGAGGAATCTTAATTCAACAATTAAATCAGTTATCAAGCGCCATTGCGAAGATTCAGGATCCGGTTTCAGGTGTTTGGTATCAATTACCAGGGTATCCAGGCAAAAAAGGCAATTATTTCGAGGCCTCTTGTTCGAACATGTTCGTTTATGCCTTCGCTAAGGGAGTTAGAAAAGGCTATTTACCTGCTTCATTCCGCAATAACGCGGAGAAAGGATACGCTGGAATCCTGAAAGAATTCATCACCAAGGACGCGGAGGGTTACATCCATTTAGAGAAAACGGTAAGTGTAGGTGGATTAGGTGGCGTTCCTTACCGTGATGGATCGTACGACTATTATTTAAGCGAACCCTTACGCAAAGATGATTTGAAAGGTGCAGGTCCATTTATTCTGGCATCTTTAGAGATGGAGATTGCCAAAGAATTACCCATCGGTGTCGGCAAAAAAGTAGTATTGGACTATTTCTTTAACCACGAGACAAAAAACGGTAATCGCTTCCACTATACTTGGGAAGATCGCAAGGACTCTGGTTTTAATCAATGGGGCATTCAATTCGAGCAATTAGGCGCTTCGTTAGATACCTTGGGAGCCTCTCCTACGCGGGAGAATTTAAAAGGAGCTTCTGTTTACATCATCGTGGATCCAGATAGCTACAAAGAAACGGAGAAGCCGAATTTCATGACGGCAAAAGCAGCAGATGAAATAGAAGCATGGGTCAAGGCTGGTGGAAATTTGATCTTGTTAGCGAACGACACGACTAACTGCGAGATTCCTCAGTTTAATATCTTGGCCAAACGTTTTGGCATCGAATTCGTCGCTCCTAACTTGAATTTCGTTCAAGGACGTAATTGGGAACAAGGTGCTGTAATGATACCGGCAGGCAACGAAGTTTTTGACCCGATTAAAAAGGTCTACATCAAAGAGATTACAACGCTAAAGTTAAGCGGTAATGCGAAGCCTTTAGTGAATCACCTAGGCCACGTCGTGATGGCAACCGCAAAAGTGGGTAAAGGAAAAGTGTTTGCATTAGGTGATCCATGGTTATACACGGAATACACGAATAATCGCAGAACGCCTCTAGAGTACGAAAATTTCTTAGCGGCAAAGAAATTAGCCATCTATATGCTACGGTAGTTTGCGCGGAAAACGATAACCTGTCATTTTCTCCAGAGTTTCCAAAGGCACCGAATAGGTCTGCCAGTTTTTATTCAAATCTCTCTCATTAGGAAAAAGTATACACCAGATTTTGTCTGGTGTATACACCACTTTCCAGCAATAGGCAGGGACAATGACTCCTGAAAATAACCGATCTTTTGCCCCGATTCCACCTGAGTATATCAATAAATTTTGTCCTTTTTTGATCGCAAGTTTGCGGCAATATTCCTCTAACATCTTGAATGGGCCTCTATTTAATTCCGGCGTTTGCGGAATCATATTCGACATCAAAAAGGTTTCTTCATTCAGGTATTCTGCGGCAGTTCGATCCTCAGAATTACATAAATGCCCCCGATCATACCCAGAACGGGAATAATCCTTTTCATCCACAATCTTAAAACTTCGAGGAAAAGATTCGTCTTGAATAAAGCGATTTGTTCTATCAACAGCACCTACGTCACTTGCCGTCAATCTCCATCCCACCCAATTGGCGCGGCCTTCTACCCCATTATAGGACATCACATAGCCTTTCTTCACCGAAAGATAGTTAGTCGTAGAAGCAGACGAGGCGCCCGAAATATTGGGCACCCCTACTGATAATAATACGCTAAAAATGAAGTTTAAAATCATTATTTAGCTCTTTTTTCTAATTCCACACGTGAAATATTCATCGTACGACCCTTCATTTCATTTCCACGGTACGAAACAATGCGCAGTAGTTCGGCATCCTTGGGCACTGCTACTAAACCAGATGCCACAGGATAATGGTTGTCAGGATACGAGTTATCGAAGCTGTAGTGAATCTTTAATCCAGAGATTTCATTCTTCAATTCTACAAATAATTCCCCCTTCGCATTCTTACTTACATTCACAATGGCCTCGTACATCGATGGGGCGTATTTCTTATCTGCTACGTCAAAACGAGCCATGTGGTCTTCCACGCG
>CANFWR010000050.1 GCA_947450865.1 Cytophagaceae bacterium | reverse complement strand
CGGTACGGCAAAAGGTGGGGTGGTAATCGGTATTTCAGATCAATTCAAGATTCCGGTTAAATACATTGGAGTGGGAGAAAAAATCTCCGATCTCCAAGTATTCAACAAGACCACGTTCGTGGATTCGCTTTTCGCGAAGAAGTAATTATTTAGCCTTTTCTTTGGCCCAAGTATCCTTCAAAGTAACCGTGCGGTTAAATACGAGCTTTTCTGACGTAGAATCCGGATCTAAGCTATAATATCCCTTGCGGATAAACTGTAAAGCTTGACCCTCTTTCGCTGCTTTCAAACCTGGCTCCACAAAGACTTTAGGTACAATTTGAAGTGATTCAGGATTGATAAATTTCAAGAAATCATCGCCTAGCTCTGACGCATCTTCCACGATCAATAAGCGATCGAAGTTACGAACCTCCGCTTCTACTGCGTGAGCCACGGATACCCAGTGAATCGTTCCTTTCACGGAAACACCACTCGTATCTTGGCCTGACTTGCTTTCTGGGATATATTCTGCATGCACCTCCGTCACATTGCCTGCCGCATCCGTTTTAAAATCCGTACAGGTAACAATATAAGCTCCTTTTAAACGCACCTGCAATCCTACGCCTAAACGGAAGAATTTCTTAGGCGGATCGATCATGAAATCATCGCGCTCAATGTATAATTCATTGGAGAACGGAACCGAACGCTTCGTGATTACCTCCGCTTCGGGGTTATTTTCAATGAGTAAGTCTTCCGTTTTATCCGCTGGATAATTCTTGATCACTAATTTAATCGGATCTAAGACTGCCATGACGCGGTCTGCGGACTTGTTCAAATCTTCCCGAATACAGAATTCTAATAAACTTAAATCAATCAAATTATCGCGCTTAGCCACCCCAATTCGCTCGCAGAAGTTGCGAATCGATGCGGGTGTAAAGCCACGTCTGCGTAAACCTGAAATAGTAGGCATGCGGGGATCATCCCAGCCACTGACTACTTTTTCATTCACTAATTGCAATAATTTACGCTTACTCATCACCGTGTGGGACAAGTTCAAACGCGCGAATTCATATTGATGAGAAGGAAAAATCCCTAATTTATCTAAGAACCAATCGTATAATGGACGGTGAACGTCGAATTCAAGTGTACAAATAGAGTGGGTGATTTCTTCGATGGAATCACTTTGGCCATGGGCAAAATCGTACATTGGGTAGATGCACCATTTGTCTCCTGAACGGTGGTGTTTCACGTGGCGAATACGGTACATCAACGGATCACGCATGTGCATGTTCGGATGCGCCATATCGATTTTAGCACGTAATACTTTTTCGCCATCGGCATATTTTCCCGCACGCATGTCACGGAATAAGGCCAAATTCTCCTCCACGCTGCGGTTTCTAAAAGGGCTGTGCGTACCAGGTGTGGTAGGGGTTCCCTTTTGCGCCGCGATTTCCGCTGCCGTCGAATCGTCTACATAAGCGAAAGAAAGCGTGATTAACTTCTCCGCGAATTGGTATAAATCTTCGAAATAATCGGATGTATATAATTCATTTGCCCAAGTAAATCCTAACCAGGAAACGTCCTTCTTTATCGACTCCACATATTCTGTCTCCTCCGTCACCGGATTCGTATCATCAAAACGCAAATTCGTCCCTCCGCCAAAACGCTGAGCTAACCCAAAATTCAAGCAAATACTCTTCGCATGACCGATGTGCAAGTAGCCATTCGGCTCAGGTGGGAAACGAGTCAAAATACCTTGTGAGTATTTTCCTGACGCGATGCCTTCCTGAACGATTTCTTCTAAGAAATTAAGGGATTTGGGTTTTAATTCTTCCATGTATACTTTTTCGTGTCGACGAATAAATTTGAGCTGTAAGGTTCAAAAATAAACATTATTTGCCAAAATCCGTAATTTGCAGACCGATATACCTATGAGAAAACACATCCTACTCTTCGTCCTTCTATTTTTAGGCGCTTTCCAAAGCTTTAGCCAATGGAATTCCCTCACGCTAGACACCAAAGCCTCGTTTAGAGCCATTCGGTCCCTGGGTTCACACATCTGGATAGGCGGAACCCGCGGCACTGTCATTCACTCGAGCGATGGAGGCGAACACTTCAGCGTTTCACAAGTACCGGGAGCTGATTCCTTGGACTTCCGAGATCTGGCGATACTCGACGAAAATACGGTCTTATTGATGAGCGCAGGCCCGGCAGAGAATGGAGCAGCCAAGGTTTTCCGCACAGAGAACGGAGGAAAAAGCTGGGAATTAGCCTTCCAAATCAAGGAGAAGGGCTATTTCTTTGACGCGATTCTTTGGGAGGGCAAACAAGGATTGATTTTATCTGATCCTGCGGGCCCTTTCTATGGCTTGATTCGTATAAGCGATAAAGGCCATACCTATGAACTGTTGAACCCAACGAACCATCCCGCTCTACAAAAAAGAGAAGCCGCTTTCGCAGCGAGTGGATCTAGCTTACAGAAGACAAAAAAGGGCTATTACATCGTGACCGGAGGGGGCGAAAAAGCACGAGTATTGCGCAGTAAAGACGCGCTACGATGGGAAAGTATTTACGCCGAAATCCCTGGCGGCGAAGGAACCGGATTTTTCAGTCTAGGCGTTCGTGATGCGAAGAATCTATGGATCGCCGGAGGTAATTATTCCCGTATTAAAGAGGGGCCCATACCAGTTTTAGAAAGCAAGGATGGGGGCACGACTTGGTCGCCAGTGGCTGGTGCACCTGGGTATTATGTGGAAAAAATTCTGTGGGTGGCGCCGTATTGTATTTTATCCGGGCCGGCAGAGAGCTCGGCTTTTGACCCTAAAACGAAGCGCTGGATTAGCTTAGGCAAAAGTCCCTACCATAACATTTGTCAGGTGGGAGATCGGATCTATGGTGTAGGTGGAAGAGGCCAAATCGGTTTCATCAGCCTCTCCCAAATACAGCAACTATTTCTTTCTAAAGAATAAAGAAATAGGCGTTCCTTCTAAATCGAATGCTTTACGCATCTGATTCTCTAGGTAACGCTCGTAACTTTCTTTGATGTACTGCGGTAAATTGCAGAAGAAAATGAAGGTCGGATACGGGGTCGAAACTTGTGTACAATATTTAATCTTGATGTATTTACCTTTCCAAGCGGGTGGCGGATAACTCGCGATCACGTCTAACATCACATCGTTTAATTTCGACGTTGAAATCTTCTGAGTACGGTTTTCGTATACTTTTAGCATTAACTCCAAAGCTTGGAAGATACGCTTCTTCTCCATTACCGAAGTAAAGATCACAGGCATATAATTCAATGGCGCCATACGTTCCTTGATCGCTTTCTCTAATTGAATCGCGGTATTCGTGTCTTTCGCCACTAAATCCCACTTATTAATCATTAAAACAATTCCCTTTTTCGCCTTGTCCGCCATACTGACAATGTTCATATCCTGCGCCTCTAATCCCGTTAACGGATCGATTGTCGTCGCATCAATGATGATAATCGCCACATCGCATTCCTCTAAAGCCTTCATCGAACGCAAAACCGAGTAGTACTCGATGTTATCGTCGATACGCGCTTTTCGGCGAATACCGGCCGTGTCCGTGATGATGAAATCCTTCCCAAACATGGTGTAGTGATTTTGAATCGCATCCCGTGTGGTTCCCGCTTCATCTGTCACAATAGAGCGATCTTTCCCTAGGATTGAATTCAAGAAAGAAGATTTTCCTACATTAGGACGACCTAAGATCGCCACGCGAGGAATCCCTAATTCTGGATTTTCGATTCCCTCATCTTTAAAATGAGAAACCATCACATCGAGCATATCACCCGTACCGCTTCCACTTTCAGCGGCAATCGCAAATGGATCACCTAAACCTAGTTCATAAAATTCCGCCGCTGCATAAGCCTTCTCGTGTGTATCGGCTTTGTTCGCGATCAAAATAACCGGCTTCTTTGAACGACGTAAAACGTTCGCAAAATCCTTATCTAAATCCGTTAAACCCGTAGAACAATCAACCACAAACAATAAAACTGCCGCTTCTTCAATGGCTAGTTCTACTTGTTCTCTGATGGCTCCCTCAAATTTATCTTCGGATCCATGTACGTATCCTCCCGTATCAATCACGGTGAAGAAACGTCCAATCCATTGACCGTAACCATAATGGCGGTCGCGCGTCACCCCGGACACATTGTCCATGATAGCTTTCTTTTGTTCGATCAAGCGATTGAACAAAGTAGATTTCCCTACATTGGGACGCCCCACAATTGCAATAATATTTGACATTCTATGTTAAATTAATCGAGCGAATACCCGAATGAACGCAGTTTGTCCGTCTTCGCACGCCAATCAGGCTCCACTTTGACAAACTGCTCTAAAAATACTTTTTTACCAAAAAACTTCTCTAAATCCTCTCTTGCCTGAATTCCCACTTTCTTGATATTTTCCCCTTTATGCCCAATGATAATCGCACGTTGCGATACCCTTTCGACATAAATCTCCGTAGCGATACGTAAAATGGTAGGCTCCTCTTTAAAAGAAGTCACCACAACCTCGCACGAATAAGGAATCTCTTTTTTATAATTCAAGAAAATCTTCTCTCTAACAATCTCAGAGGCAAAGAATTTTTCTGGCTTATCTGTCAGCTCCTCCTTATCAAAAAAGGGCGGATGGACTGGCAAATGCTCCATGAGGTGGCTAAAGATTTGGTCCAAATGAACCGATTCTAAGGCCGAAATAGGGATAATCGGCTTACCAGGAAAAATCCCCTGCCAATACGCGACCTTCTCCTCTAACTTTTCCATGGTCACTAAATCGATCTTGTTTAATAAAACAAGAATAGGCGTCTCTGTGAAATCTTTCCAATTGGTCAAAAAGTCCAAATCTTCAAATTCATCAAACACATCCGTCACATACAACACTACATCCGCATCCTCTAAAGAGCTTTTCACGAACTGCATCATGGATTTATGCAATTCATATTTAGGTAACAGAACCCCAGGCGTATCTGAGTAAACAATCTGGTATTCAGTACCTTTATGCTCTCCGTTTAGCATCCCCAAAATCCGGTGACGCGTCGTCTGCGCTTTCGAGCTCACAATCGAAAGCCTTTCCCCCACCAATGCATTCATCAGCGTACTCTTTCCCACATTGGGTTTTCCAATAATACTGATAAAGCCTGCCTTGTGTTCCGGGGTCATAAAATGTACAATAAAAACTGCCTCAAAAAGGATAGGCGAGAATAATTTCTACAAAGATACTTGTTTTTTCCCAAAGAAACGTGCATCTTTGCACTCCCAATTATATCGCGGGGTGGAGCAGTTGGTAGCTCGTTGGGCTCATAACCCAAAGGTCGTCAGTTCGAGTCTGGCCCCCGCTACATTGAAAAGAGGTCTTGCAAAAGACCTCTTTTTTTATGCCCAACACCCTAGCGCATTTTGACCGCTAAATAAATACACTAACCGCTAAATAATTCTTTCTCATAGCTTTAATTCAAATACACTAGGTTTACATTAAGTAAATACGTGCAAATGAGAAAAACTTTGAAAATTCCCGGAATCGACCAATGTCCTGTAGATGACATTGTCAGCATCGAAGGTAAGGGAAACTACACCACGATTTTTTTAAAGAATGGCCAAAGTATCTTAATGGCCAAGACGCTAAAGAAATTTGAATCGCAATTGCGCCTAGGCACCTTTCTTCGCATCCACAAGTCCTATCTTGTCAACAAGGTCAATGTGACTGGCCACGATTTAAATGAGACTAAGACGGTCAAAACAATCCTAAACCAATCACTCCCCGTTTCCCGCAGAAAACTAGATTTAGTCAGAGGCCAATTAGCCTAATGAAACCCATAAAAAAAGGGCCTCGATTTTCATCGAGGCCCTTTTTATTTGTCTTCTATCTGCTTAGTTCGCTTGTGGCGCCATTAAGCTAAAGAACTGATCTAATTTAGGTGTTACAATAATCTCCGTACGGCGATTTTGCTTACGTCCTTTCGAAGTTTTGTTTGCTGATGCTGGCTCATACTCACCACGTCCACCGGCTGTTAAGCGCTCTGGATCCACATCAAATTTCGTTTGTAATATACGAACCACAGAAGTAGCACGCTTAGCAGATAAATCCCAGTTATCTTGAATACAATCAGTAGAGATAGGCACAGTATCTGTGTGACCTTCTACTAATACGTCAAGCTCTTTGTGATCATTTAACACTTTCGCTACTTTCGCTAACACAGCTACCGCTTTCGCGTTAACAACTGCACTACCTGAAGCAAACATCAAGTTATCAGAGATTGAGATATAAACCACCCCTTTCTTCACTTCTACTGTTACGTCTTCATCATTCACATCAGCTAATGAACGCTTCAAGTTCATCACTAATGATAAATTCATTGAATCTTTACGTTGGATTGAAGAGTTCAAATCTTTAATGTATTTTCCTTGTTCATTCAAGGCATCTAATGACTTGCGGATACTTTCAGCACCTGATTTGTTGATAACCGAAAGATCTGATAAACGATCTAACAAGTTTGTATTTGTCTTTTTGAAGTAATCTAATTGATCTTGTAAAGCTTTCAATTGACCATTTTTTGCTTCTAAATCTGTATCTCTCTTTTTCAATTCACCTTGAAGGCTAGCTGTTAAAGATTGGCAATCTGATAAATCTGCTTTTGATTTAGATAAAGCTGAGCTACTAGATGCTTGTAATTGAGTTAATTGTGATTCCAAATCCGCTAATTTCTTCTTTCCTACACAAGAGGTAAATAAGAAGGGCATCATTGCGAATACCAAGAGTAGTTTTTTCATAACGCAGTTTTTGTTTAATTATCGAGCAAAAATAAGGATCTCCTTTAATAAATGTATCCCGAAATACGTTTTTTTCTAGATTGTTTTTAAAATTTCTCCGGCGTCCTCCTCCATCACTTGATTTACGGTAGACATCACCTCAAAAAATACGGCCAATTTTTCCGGCTCTACGCGATCGTAAATTAACTTATTGAAGGCAATTACACCCTTCCGAGCCTGGTCCCTTTTCTTCTTGCCTATTTCTGTCAAAAAGATTTTCACCACCCGTTTATCCTCATAATTCGCAGAACGCTGTATCCACTTCTTATCCTCTAAGGTCTTTAACATACGGGTCAAAGACCTAGCTTCTAATCCAAGCGCCGGCGCAATCTTCGTTGCAGGTGTACCATCTTTATCAATATGCAAAAGCACATAACCAATGGCCATCGTCATATCAAACTGCGCAGAATACGTATTGTACATACGGCTGATGGCATACCAACCGGTCTTAATGTGGAAATCAATCGTTTCTTCTGCTTTCATAGGAATCCTGCATTTGTATGCGAATAAGGTATGCTGCCATACCTTTGGACAAAAATGAACTAAAAAAAAATAGGATGCAAGCATCCTATTTTCAAATTCCGATAAAAGCAATCGATTATTGTACTCGATTACCCTTCATTCTTTTCGAATTAACCTTTAAGCCATTCAGAGAAGATTTCATAATCATCAGACGTACGCGTGGCGTTTTCGTCACAGACTTCGTCAAACCTTCGTATTTTTCGTTGTACACCAGGTATTTGCTACCTTCAAAGTTCAAACGAGAGATAGAGGAATTTCCTGTTTCATCTACCAGCTGGTAGAAATACTCTCCGCGTTCCCCTAAAACAGGCGCAAAAATCAAGCTATTCGACTCCTTCGCTGGATTGTCAAATGAAACATACAATTTATCTCCTTCTTCCTTCAATAAGGCACCCGGAGTTTGCTTCTCTAAACTAACGCGGTTAATCGACTTGCCATTTTTGAAAACCAATGCTCCCGCTTTCACGTTCGCATCCGTCGAACTCATCTCTCTTTCTAAAATCAAGCCATTGTCATTGTAAAACTGAATCTTCTGTAAGGGAATGTTACTTTCCTTCACGGTTGCTAAAATAGACCCGGTTAAAAAGGCCTTCTCCGAGCAGGAGCTAAATAAGACCGTTGCAAACAATAAAATGGCAAGTTTTTTCATGAGAATGTTAGTTAACGCCTTCGGCTAAAACAAGTACTCGATTATTCAAAACTTCAACAACTCCTCCTTCGATTTGGAAGACCTCTTTATCAGCCGTTAATTCTCCTTTAGCTAAAGTAGAAACGATGGCTGCGTGGTCATTTAAAATTTGGAAGGAACCATTAACGCCAGGCAAAGTCACCACAGATGCTTCTGCAGAGAACACTTTACGATCCGGTGTAATAATTTCTACAAACATAATGTTATTTATTTAGCAGCCTCAGCTAATAATTTCTCTCCTTTTACCACTGCATCCTCAATAGTACCTACTAAGTTGAAAGCAGCTTCTGGAAGGTGATCGTATCCACCATCGATGATCGCATTGAAACCTTTGATCGTATCGTTGATGTCTACTAAAACGCCTTTTAACCCTGTAAATTGTTCTGCCACGAAGAAAGGTTGTGACAAGAAACGTTGTACACGACGAGCGCGAGAAACAACTAATTTATCTTCTTCAGATAATTCATCCAAACCTAAGATCGCGATGATATCTTGTAATTCTTTGTAACGTTGTAAAATTTCCTTCACACGTTGAGCTGTATTGTAGTGAGCGTCACCCAATACTTCTGCAGATAAAATACGTGAAGAAGAATCCAATGGATCCACCGCTGGGTAGATACCTAATTCAGCAATCTTACGAGATAATACCGTAGTCGCATCTAAGTGGGCAAACGTTGTTGCCGGAGCTGGATCCGTTAAGTCATCGGCAGGTACGTAAACCGCTTGTACCGATGTAATTGAACCACGCTTCGTAGAAGTAATACGCTCTTGCATCGCACCCATTTCTGTTGCTAATGTAGGTTGGTAACCTACCGCAGATGGCATACGACCTAAAAGGGCAGATACCTCAGAACCCGCTTGTGTAAAACGGAAGATATTATCGATAAAGAATAGGATATCACGACCTTGACCTTCGCCATCGCCATCACGGAAGTGTTCCGCAACTGTTAATCCTGATAATGCCACACGAGCACGTGCTCCTGGAGGCTCGTTCATTTGACCGAACACTAAAGTTGCTTGAGATTTCGCTAGTTCTGTTTGATCTACTTTAGATAGATCCCACTCACCTGCTTCCATCGCATGCTTAAATTCTTCGCCGTATTTGATAACGCCTGACTCGATCATCTCACGTAATAAGTCGTTACCCTCACGAGTACGCTCACCTACACCTGCGAATACCGAAAGACCTTCGTATGCTTTGGCAATATTATTAATCAACTCCATGATCAATACGGTTTTACCTACACCGGCACCACCGAATAAACCAATTTTACCACCCTTTACATAAGGTGCTAATAAGTCGATAACCTTAATTCCTGTGAATAAAACTTCTGTAGTTGTGGCTAATTCATCAAATTTAGGCGCAGCACGGTGAATAGGCAGACCTTTATCAGACTTAGGTTGAGCGATACCATCGATGGCATCCCCTACTACGTTAAACAAACGACCTTTAATTCCCTCACCTGTAGGCATCGTCATAGGCGTACCTTTATCGATTACCTCTTGTCCACGTTGAAGACCTTCCGTTCCTTCCATCGCAATAGTTCTTACACGATCCTCTCCTAAGTGCTGTTGCACCTCAAGAACAAGCGTTTGACCATTTGATTTCGTTACAGAAAGAGCATTCAAGATCGCTGGTAAATGTGATCCTTCTCCTTCGAAGCTCACATCGACAACGGGTCCAATTACCTGCGCAACTTTTCCTTTGTTAACTGCGTTTGCCATTTGAATTTTAATTTGTTAGCTAAAAAACTACGATTTTGTATTAGTTCACGAATGCTAATACATTCGGACTGCAAAATTAGCCTCTTAATTCGAATTTACCAAAACTCAAATTAGTATTTTTCAACTATTTTTTGCCAAAATCAGGCAATTTCTTTGAATGAATCGTAGTTTGTGTGAAATTTAGGAATTCATTTTTGGACCAAAATATGCGCTTGTCTTTCCCCGCGTTTTCGAAATGCCTTTTTTACGCGACTGCTGTGCTGCTCCTGGCTATCGCTGGGCTGTGGATATCAGGTGGAATGGCGGCTTTTACGTGGGTCGAAGTCTCTGAAATGATCCCTTTTAACAAGGTAGTCGACACACAAGCCGGACAGGATTTGCATACGAACGTCTATTTTATCCGACAAAACTTCCAAATTCAGGCGTCATCACTCAGCGCAACGCCGGAAATTATTGGCTTCGCACTGGCACTACTAGGTTTAGGGGTGGCGCTTTTTTCGTTTTTACCCGCATGGCAGGCCGCTTTAGGTGCCACGCTGTGGCTTGGGATTGTTGCGTTTACCTTGTCAGATGTTTCTTTCCCGGCGTTGACGCAGATTATTAGTGGGCAGATTTTTAGCTTGAGCCTTTTAGCTCTGGCAGGCCTATCTGTTTTGAGCGCAGCATCGATTCCTTCCTTCCTTTTAGGTTTGTCGCATAGTTCCGATGTTGCCGGCTCGAAGAAGAATCGCAGCATTTTAGGTTTAGTTTGGGGGATTAATTTGCTATTGACTTTCGGCAATCAGCGCTTTGATTTAGGCATTCGCACGGCGATTCCCGCTTTTATCTGGGTGATTTTAGCCTTGGGTTTATTTGTATACCAAAACAAAGACAACAAATCCCTGCTCGGAATTAGCCTATTAGGACTTTCGTCCCTGATTCCACTTTTGTGGCACACAAACACGCCGGGGATTCAGGCGATCGAAAACTGGAATTTGATCAACCAAGTACTCATGGGTCTCCTTTTCCCTCTATTTATATTCCGGAACTTTGGCCCTCTTTTAGCCCAAAATCTTCCCATTCATAAGGTCATTCACAAAGCCGCATTGCTACCGATTCACTTGATTCAAATAGGGGTACTTATTATAAGTATGGGAGCCGTTTTTGCATTTAATTCTGGCGCCTACCATTTGGGAATGGCAGCGAGAGAGAATTATGCGGGTGATGTATCTTCTTTAGTGGGGGACAAACAGATGGCTGAAATCCATTACAAGAATGCCACTTTACATAGCCGTTTAAATACCAAAAGCAACCTAAGCCTTGCCGCCCTCGCCCAGCAAGCGGGCGACACAGAGACCTTCGCGTATTACGTAGCAGCGAGCCAAAGTGTCAATCGTGATCCCGCTCTTTCGGTAGCGCTTGCGAATGTATTCGCCACTGAAAACCGTCCTTTTGATGCCTTATTCACCTTGCAAAAAAGTGATCCAGCAGACCCACACATCGCCACACAGCTGGCCTTGCAATACGAAAGATTGGCTGTTCCTGATTCCGCAGTCTATTTTTACGATCGCGCTCATTCTCTAGAACCCGAGAATCCGCTTTATATGGCTAACAAACTATATGCTGAGTCGACTTATTTGAAAAAGAAACCTGAATTCAACCCATCTGAAGACCTAGCCATACAGGCGAATTTAGTAGCCGCTGGAATTCCTACTGCGCCGATGAATCCTACTTTTGTTCCGGGTGCAGATTTGCGCGATTTGGTATACCTATATAATGGACTGCTCTTTTGGAAAGGGAAAGCTCCCAGTTATGACCTTGCAGGTTGGCAAAGATCTCTAGGCGAAATGTTCCCGGAATTAGAACTTTTGAAGTCTTGGCAAGCTTTTTATCATGCCAAACCTTTAGCCGCTTTAAACCAATTAAATGTGTCCATCGCGGCGGACACTACTCAGGGTTCGGGAATGACGGGGATTTTAGCTTTTTGGAAATATACGACAGCTTTTCCAGCGAAGACTCCGGTGATTACTCGCCAGAATGCGACAGCGATGTTAGAAAAATATCCTTTTCAAATTCCAGTTTTACAGCAGGCGCTTCCACTCGTACCTACTAAAAAAGGTTATGATGCCGCGCTGGCCGCATTGCAATGGAACGAACAGAATCCGGCTTTTTACCCTATATATGCCCAGCAGGCATTGAAAATGGGTGAGATAAACTATGCGGACGAGGCGATGGAAAAATTAAGCACATTGAATCCAGCCCTTTTTCAAGCCTCCCAGGCAAGCTATTTAGTTGAAAAACAACGAGCTCTACAAAAAACTAAATTTTAAGTCTTGTATAATTAATTGAGATTCTGTACTTTTGCAGTCCTAATTAATTTAAGTAGCGGAGTAAATGGTTCTTTCGCTGCTTAATCATTTAAAGAACCATCTTATATGAATCAAAAAATTCGCATTAAGCTGAAGTCATTTGACCACTCATTGGTAGACAAATCAGCAGAGAAAATCGTTAAAGCGGTAAAAGCTACAGGAGCAGTTGTTTCTGGCCCTATCCCTCTTCCAACAAAAATTGAGAAATTCACTGTTTTACGTTCACCACACGTTAACAAGAAAGCACGTGAGCAATTCCAATTATGTACTTACAAGCGTCTAATCGACATCTTCTCTTCTTCTGCTAAAACAGTAGATGCTTTGATGAAATTAGAATTGCCATCAGGAGTAGACGTAGAAATCAAGGTTTAAGGACCTGTCAGGTGAAGGCCTACAAGCTGAATCCTTGATGAATAAATATTTTGTTTTACCTTTGCAAGCCCCAATCGACATGATGGGCTGCTTTAACAAATAAAGAAATGAAAAGAACTTTTCAACCCTCTGTACGTAAGAGAAAGAACAAACACGGTTTCCGTGAGCGTATGTCTACGGCAAACGGTCGTCGCGTATTGACAAACCGTCGTGCTAAAGGACGTCACAAGTTGACTGTTTCAGACGAAAAAAGAGGCAAATAAGCCATAGATCTTAGAAAAGAAGATTTCTGGTTTGCTATTGTTGTACACTTAGTATTCCTGCTTTGAAATTTACATTTTCTAAATCGGAGCGTCTAACGCATATTAAAATTATTGATTCCTTATTCGAGAAGGATAGCCGAGTCGTTGAAGAACGATTTGTCTATCCTTTTCGTGTTTTATACATCCGCCAGAATCCATATGAGGCGGATCAGGAGAATCCACAGATTTTAATTTCAGTGCCAAAGCGCAAATTTTCAAAAGCCGTGGACCGAAATACCCTCAAGCGTCGCATCCGCGAGGCCTACCGCCTGAACAAACCCCATTTTCAAGTAGTAGGAAAAGCAAAACTTCCAGATGTATTGGCTTTTGTCTATATTGGTTCTACCATTGAACCCTCAGACAAAATTCACAAGAAAATGGCCGCCATTTTAGACAAATTCACCCAACCGAATGAAGCAGCTAGTTAAAATAAGCCTTTTCGTATTTTTGGGTATGGGCTTGTGGGCTTTTAGCCGGGCGGACCAATTATTTGACCTTGCCAAAAACCTGGATATCTATGCCAGCGTCATCAAAGAACTCAACCAATTCTACGTGGATCCCATAGACCCAAACAAGGTCGTTCAAAACTCCATCGACGGAATGCTAGATCAATTAGACCCATACACGGTGTATTATCCGGAAGAAGATTTGGACGAATTCACTACCCTCACCACCGGAAAATACGAAGGCATCGGCATCCGCGCTTCTTGGGTCGACAAAGGCTATTACATTACGTATGTAGACGAATCAAGTCCTGCCTTGCAAGCCGGTTTGCAAATAGGCGATCAACTCCTTTCCATCAATGGAAATAAAATTACTGAAGAATCAGACCCAGGCTTATTAATCAAAGGGCCCAAAGACAGCAAATTAGTCGCAGAAATTAAACGGGGGGATTCGCAGTTAACATTGAGCATCAACCGGTCCACCGTTCAAATCAAAAATGTGGGCTATGCCGGCATCATTCGACCAGGGATCGGCTATATCGAATTAGAAGAATTCAATCAGTCTGCTACCAAAGAAATGAAGGCGGCTCTCGTTCAATTGAAGAAAGAGGGGATGAAGAAATTGATTTTGGATTTGCGCAATAACCCGGGCGGATTATTAACGCAAGCGGTTGATATTTGCAATCTGTTTTTAGATAAAGAAACACCCATTGTGAGTACGAAGGGTAAATTGAAAGAGTGGAATGCTACATACAAGGCCTTGAATCCAAGTTGGGATACGTCGATGCCTATATTGGTGTTGATTAATCAAAACTCCGCTTCCGCTGCCGAAATTGTGGCGGGCGTTCTGCAAGATTATGATCGAGGAACGATCGTGGGACAACGGAGTTTTGGGAAAGGCCTCGTGCAAGTAACCCGTGATCTACCTTACCGCGCGAAAATCAAGATTACCACGGCGAAATATTATATCCCGAGCGGTCGCTGCATTCAAGCCATCGATTATTCTGGAAACAAAGACACCACCAAACAGGAATTTAAAACGCGCAATGGCAGAAAAGTCAATGCAGGTGGTGGCATCGAACCGGATGTTTTAGTGGGTCGTCCGCAGGCAAACGGTTTGACGCAGCAACTATTGAAAGAGAAAATCTTCTTCCAATATGCACGCCTATTTAAAATAAAGCACACTTCGATTGCGACGGCTGCTAACTTTCATTTAACGGAGGCTGAATTCGAGGAATTCATTAAATGGGTAAAAGCGAGCAAATTTAAATACGAAAGCCCGTTAGAGAAACAGATGCGCGATGTATTGAAGGAAACGCAAAAAGATCCTTTGTATGCGAACTTGACGGCGACGCTGGAGAAGATCAAGCCGGAATGGGATTCTTCGGTTGCGAAGGAAATAACAGCGAACAAAAAAGTGATTTCGGCGTTATTAGAACAGGAAATAGTGCACCATTATTATCTGAAAAAAGGGATTAATGAATGGTCTTTTGAACACGATCCTAGCCTTTTAAAGGGTGTGGAATTAATTATCGCTTTGAAATGAGTTTGATCCTAAGTCTAGATACATCGACCCAAAACTGTTCCGTTGCCCTCCACGAAAATGGGCAATTGATCACGCAGGAATTAGTTTCTGAGGAAGGTTCTCATTCCAAAGCACTCACGCTTTTGATTGAAAAAGTGATGAAGACAGCGGGTCGCGCGCTGGCTGAACTATCCGCCGTGGCCGTTTCAAATGGACCCGGATCTTATACCGGCTTACGCATCGGTTTAGCGACGGCGAAAGGAATTTGCTTCGCTTTGGACAAGCCGTTGATCTGTTTACCTACACTGCAGGTGTTAGCCTCCGCAGTCGAAGCGCCAGCAGGATCCTTACTTTTGCCGATGTTAGACGCGCGCAGAATGGAAGTTTATGCAGCCATTTACTCATCAGAACTAGCAGAAGTATCTCAACAAGAAGCCCATATTTTAAACCAGGAGTCTTTTCAAGGTTTTGCGCCTGTGGTGGCTTTCGGGAATGGATCAGCGAAATGGCAAGAAAGTTGCACGCATCCATCTATCACATTTCTAGATGGACCTTTATTACCAGAGGCTCAATATATGGGAAAATTAGCCCACGAGGCATTTTTGAACCAAACATTTGAGAACCTCGTTACCAAAGAGCCCGACTATTTAAAGGAATATATGGGCACTAAACCGAAACTTAAATCCTTGTAAGATGGCAGAGGAAATCATCAACCGAGTTAACCAAAGTGGACTGACGCAAATCGACCTAGAAGATTTACGTGTTCCGGGTGAGCGTATTTTCATCGACATCAAGGATCAATTGTTCCAAGGCATCGCCTTACGCGAGAAGGATTTTAGAGAGTTCATCGCCGGCCACGATTGGTCTAGCTATGCGGGTAAACACGTGGCAGTGGGTTGCAGTGAGGATGCGATTATTCCTACCTGGGCTTACATGTTATTAGGGGTACAGCTAACTCCGTTTGCGAAAACACTCGTTTTTGGGAATCTAGCAGATTTGGAAAAGACTTTGTTTGAACAGGCTTTGGCGAAGATCAAGCCGGAAGATTTTCAGGATGCCAAAATCGTTATCAAAGGTTGCTCGAAAGAATCCGTTCCTACCGAGGCCTATTTGAAAATCACGCAATTATTACAACCGGTTGCGAAGAGCCTGTTTTTTGGAGAACCTTGCAGTACGGTTCCGCTTTTTAAAAGAAAATAAGGTAATTTTGTCCTATGTCCACGGAAACGCAAGCACAATACCAGTTTATTGATAAAATTATCCAACATCATTTAGGGGAGAACACCGAAGTGAAGGATCTAGAATTTTTCTACGGGGGAAATTTTAACTTGGCGGTGCGTGTGCAATTGAAAAATGCGGACGAATACTTCATCAAATGGAACCAAGGTGATCACCAAGGCTTGTTTGACGCTGAAGCAAAAAACTTAGATTTAATCGGAAAAACTTCCTCCATTTCAGTACCGAGCGTGATTGGAACGGGAACAATGGAGGAGAAAGAATACTTGATGATGGAATGTATTCCATCGGGAGAAAAGGCGGCGAATTACTGGGTGGATTTTGGCGAGAAACTGGCTCGATTGCATAAAAATACCTCCGAAAACGGTCACGGACTCGACTATACGAATTACATTGGAGCTGCACCGCAAATCAATACTTGGAATCAAAATGGCATCGCTTTCTTTATTGAAAATCGCTTGCGCAACCAATTAGCTAGAGCGATTTATGATCGTAAAATCGATTCAGATTTAGAGTCCAAATTCGAGAAGCTTTTCGAAAAACTACCCTCACTCCTACCCAATGAAAAATCGGCTTTAATCCACGGGGATCTTTGGTCTGGAAATGCGATGACCAATCCACAAGGTTTAATTACGCTAGTGGATCCGGCCTGCTATTTTGGATTTAGGGAGGCGGAACTTGCCTTTACCACGATGTTTGGTGGATTTGAAGAGGCTTTTTACGAAGCCTATAACGCTAATTTCCCGATTGAAAAAGGATTCCACGAGCGTATTCCT
>CANFWR010000049.1 GCA_947450865.1 Cytophagaceae bacterium | reverse complement strand
TATATTATAAGTTGATCACTAGATCTTCTTTCGCATAACGAACCTTAGCCGCATGTGCCATAAAGTCATTCGCTGCATCACGCTCACCTACAGCAAGCATCAATACAGAGTGTAATCCCATCGCTTCTAGACCCAATAATTCATCTAATTGAGCTGGAATAAAACCTTCCATTGGAGTGGAATCAATTTTTAATTCTCCTGCCGCTGCTAATGCAGTACCCATCGCTAAATAGGCTTGGCGATCTGCCCAGTTTCTTTTTGCTTCTACTGGACGACCTAATAGAGAACCAGCGATTGCTCCACGGTAATCACCTAGCATATCCAAAGAAAGACCACGTGTGTCAGCCACTAATTGGATGAAAGTATCGATTTGTACTTCTGTAATATCATTCCAAGCTGCAAATACTAACAAGTGAGACGATTCTACTGCTTGCGGTTGACCGTAAGCGATCGGTTGAATTTTTGCTTTTAATGCTGGATTTTCAATAACCAAAATTTTGTACGGTTGTAAACCAAAACCAGATGCTGAAAGGCGGATTGCTTCTAATAAAGAATCAATTTTTTCTGCGGAAACTTTGTTTCCAGTCATTCTTTTGGTGGCATAGCGCCACGATAATGAGTCGATTAAAGACATATTTGTAGATTATAGATAAGTGAGTAGAGATTATAGAGAAAATAGTCTGCGACATATTTTCTGCGAATAAGCCTTAAATTATATCGAATTAAATAATTCAATTTCTTTTGCTCCATTGCTTCTTAATTGAGAGCGATAGAGTAAGGGTATTAGAGAAAATTTTAAAGGGTAATCGTATAAAACATTGTCGTAAGGCAGTTTTAGAGATTACCCTTTAAATTTGAGCCATTTTATAGCCCCCTATTTAAATTTACTCAGATACTAAAGATACGGTAAGAGCGAAATCATCATAAATCGCCTTATCCCCAATTGACTCAAAGAATTTCTTAGAACCGTAACGGATGTTGAAGTCAGTACGATCGATTGTAATGTTTGCTTTTGCTGAAACTTTACCACCTTTAACAGCGATTTCTGCTGGGAAAGTGATTGATTTCGTGATCCCTTTAACTGTCAAGTTGCCAGTAACTTGGTTTCCTGCAACTTTAGTAATTACGAAAGTGGCTGTTGGGAATTTTTCTACTTCAAAGAAATCACCAGAAGAAATGTGACCAATGAATTTTTGGTTATAACCAGGATCAGTAAGATCTAAATCTTTTATCGTTTTCAAATCGATAGTAAAGTTTCCACCTACTAATTTGTTTCCATCTACGTTTAATGCTCCAGCAGAAATACCTACTGTACCGTTGTGCTCACCTGTTACTTTTTTAGCTAACCAAGCGATTGAACTTGCTGTTTTGTTAATGTTTACCGCCTTAGGTGCAGCTACACCAGCGAAAGAGATTAGGCCTATAGCCAAAGTTGCAATAACTACTTTTACAGATTTCATATAATTTATTGTTTAATTGTGAGAAAATACGGTTCTAAATTCGTCCAAAATTTGGTTCATTTCTTCGAGCCTGTTAACTCCTAAAGTGTCGAAATGTTTTCCCCAATTATTTTGAACTTGGTCTACTTGGTTTAATAAATCCAGTCCAGCTGGTAAAATTAATATATCCACTGCTCTACGATCTTTAGGGCATTCGCGGCGAAGCACTAATTTCTTCTCTAATAATTTGTCTACTAGACGGGAAGCATTGGACATTTTGTCTAGCATACGTTCCGTAATGGCTAAAACGGTCATGGGGTTGCCTTGTTGTCCTTTCAATATACGAAGTACATTATATTGTTGTAACGTTAGGCCAAAAGGTTTCAAAAGCTCTTGTTGTTGCTGAACAATCCAGTTTCCTGTATAGATCGCATTGACAATCGCTTTTTGTGCCTCAGACTGGAAATTGCTTTGTTTTAAATCCTCAGAAATACCCATAACTAAAATTTGATGTCGTAAAATTAAATGTAATTACATTAAATACAAAGGAAAATAAATTTATTTTCAGCAAAACCCTGATAATTTTAAATTTTGGGCTATTTTTGAACATGCAGACATCCTTATCACTTCAATATCCATTTATCTTAGCTTCTAATTCCCCTCGTAGAAAAGAGATCTTAAAATCGGCTGGATTCGAGTTTTCTGTTTTGCCCAGCGATGTGGATGAATCCTTTTCTGATGAGATGAAGCCTCAGGAAGTGCCGGTGCATTTGGCAGAAAGAAAAGCGAATGAATTAGCGCGAATATCCCCGAATGCCTTAGTGTTAGCAGCTGACACGGTCGTTATATTAGGGAATGATATTTTAAATAAACCGCAGGATAAATCGGAAGCGATTTATATGTTGCAACAGTTGTCTGGAAAAACACACGAGGTGGTGACGGGAATAGCCTTGCATACACCTCAGGGCTTATTCACTAAAGCAGACTCTGCTCTTGTTAAGTTCAGGGTTTTTGAAGACTGGGAAATTGATTTTTATGTTCGTGAGGGATCATGCTTAGATAAAGCAGGTTCTTATGGGGTACAAGATTTCTTGGGAATGGTAGGAATTGAATCCATTCAAGGTTCTTTCTACACAGTAATGGGATTGCCCATTTTTGACGTGTATCAATTGATGAAACCCTATATTTTAGACGGCAAACAGTTACTAATTAGATAGAGAAGCTTTCTCCGCATCCACAAGTGCGGCTTGCGTTCGGGTTTTTAAATTGGAAACCTTTGCCATTTAATCCATCAGAAAAGTCTAATTCTGTACCAGCAAGGTAGAGGATCGATTTTTTGTCCACCATTACTTTCACGCCTTTGTCTTCGAAGATCATATCGTTTGGTTGAGCTTCCGCAGCAAAATCCAAATTATACATAAGGCCTGAACAGCCGCCACCTTCTACGGCTACGCGAATGTTGAATTCCTCCGTTAAACCTTCTTTAGAACGTAATTCTTTGATTCTATTGGCAGCTAAATCCGTTATCGTAAGCATGATGGTCGTATTTTGATGAAAATCTGATACAAAAGTAGCCCTTTTTTTGATAAAAAAAACCTTTATTTAGAGTGAATCTAAATAAAGTCTAGTTTTTCAAAACCATTGGTCTTAATTTTGTGTTTCAATTGCAGATTAAAAACATATACCATGCTTTCAATAAAGAATTTACAAGCGAGAATAGGGGAGAAGGAAATCTTGAAGGGGATTAATTTAGAAATCAAAGCCGGTGAGGTTCATGCCATTATGGGACCTAACGGATCAGGTAAATCGACGTTAGCGTCTGTTTTAGCAGGTCGTGAAGATTACGAAGTGACGGGTGGATCCGTTGAATTTTTTGGAAAAGATTTACTGGATTTAGCTCCGGAAGAACGTGCAGCAGAAGGTTTATTCCTCGCTTTTCAATACCCAGTAGAGATTCCAGGGGTTTCTACAACGAACTTTATGAAGTCTGCGGTGAACGAAATTCGTAAATACCGCGGCCAAGAGCCTTTGGACGCTGTTCAATTTTTGAAGATGTTCAAAGAGAAGATGAGCTATGTGAATATTGACCAAAGTTTATTGTCACGTGCTTTAAACGAAGGTTTCTCCGGTGGAGAGAAGAAAAGAAATGAAATCTTCCAAATGGCGGTCTTAGAACCTAAGTTAGCTATTTTGGATGAAACAGACTCCGGTTTAGACATCGATGCCTTGCGTATCGTGGCAGAAGGAGTGAATAAATTGAAATCCCCTGACAATGCGACGATTGTGGTTACTCACTACCAACGTCTTTTGGACTACATTATTCCAGATTTTGTTCACGTATTGTACAAAGGCAAGATCGTGAAATCAGGAGGGAAAGAATTAGCGCTTGAATTAGAAGAGCGTGGATATGATTGGATTATTTCAGCTTTAGGAGAATAAGATGTTGTATACAGAATTAACGTCATCGGCTCAGAAAGAGGCTTTAGACCGTTTTAAGGCCAAAGGTTTTCCTACCAACAAATGGGAAGAATGGAAGTATGCGTCCTTGAAATCATGGAATGATAAAGACCTAGATTGGACTCCTGCTGCTTTAAATGAAACTTCCTCTGCGAGCTTACAAACCCAAAACGGGAACACTAACTTCAAGGGTGCTTTGCCAGCCGGAGTAGAATTTATTTCATTCGATGCTTTCATTGAAGCCAATCCATCGATTGCAGCTAAATGGGAGCAGCGTTTACCTATTTTAGATCAGAACTCCTTATTCGATTTAAACACAGCGCTCGTGGTAAATACACAGGTTTTGTGGGTAAAAGCAGGTGTTTCGGTTGATCAGGCGATTACACACGATTTTATATTGTCTGCGGCTAAGGCTTCAGCGGTTCAAAGTCGTTTAATCGTTTATCTAGAAGCAGACGCTTCCTTGACTTTGATTGAGCGTGCATTTACAAGAGAGGGTTCAGCGGAAGTTTTATCCAATTTTGTACAAGAAATATATGTGAACGAGAAGGCGAATTTGACCTATGTGAAGGAGCAAGATTTGGCTCAAAACACGACCCACATCGATCATACCTTCATCACGCAGCTTTCGAATAGCCAGGTAGATTTATTTACGTTCTCCCTAAACGCTGCTTATTTACGTAATAACCTGCATTTCTACAGCGATGGAGAGCATGTTATTTCTAATTTAAATGGTCTTTATGTGCCAGGAGAAGACCAATTAATGGATTCTCACACGGTTGTAGATCACCGCAAACCGAACTCGGAATCACACGAATTATACAAAGGTGTTTTGTTAGGAAACGCAACGGGCGTGTTCAATGGTAAGATTTTTGTGCGTCCAGACGCGCAGAAGACTAATGCTTTCCAAAGTTGCAAAAACGTCCTTGCCTCTACTCGGGCTACGATGAATACGAAGCCTCAATTAGAGATTTGGGCGGATGATGTGAAATGTTCCCACGGAACCACAACGGGTCAATTGAACGAAGAGGCTTTATTCTATTTACGTTCAAGAGGTATTTCCTTAGCGAACGCGCGAACTTTATTGTTACTCGCTTTTGTTCAAGAGGTAATCGATCGCGTGACACACGAGGAGACGAAATTGCGTTTGACAGATAAAATTATTTCAAAAATCCAGACTTCCTTAGCGATTTAATCATGGCAGAAACATTGAATATAGATCAAATTAGAGCGGATTTCCCTGTTTTACATCAGCAGGTGAACAAAGCTCCTTTGATTTATTTTGATAATGCGGCGACTACACAAAAGCCCAAAGCTGTCATTGACGCCCTAGCAGCCTATTATGAGCACGATAATGCAAATATTCACCGAGGTATTCACACCTTAGCGGAACGCGCAACTACGGCTTATGAATTAACAAGAAAGAAGTTGGCGGCCTTTTTAAATGCTCCCTCAATAGACCAGATTATTTTTACTTCTGGTACGACTGCAGGGATTAATTTAGTTGCCCAAACTTTTGGACGTGCTAACGTCGGAAAAGGAGATCAAATCATCGTTTCTAACCTGGAGCACCACTCGAACATTGTGCCTTGGCAGATGATTGCGGAGGAAAAATGGGCAGAAATTAAGGTGATTCCTGTGAGTGATGAGGGTGTTTTAGATATTGAGGCTTATAAAGCGTTGTTGAACCCAAGAGTCAAATTAGTCGCCGTCAATCACGTTTCGAATGCGATTGGGACGATTAATCCCATTGTTGAGATTATTTCTTTAGCGCACGCTGTAGGCGCAAAAGTGTTAATTGATGGGGCTCAATCAGTCGCGCATTTATCAGTAGATGTGCAAGCATTGGATATGGATTTCTTTGTGTTTTCGGCGCATAAACTTTTCGGGCCTACGGGCGTGGGAGTTTTATACGGAAAGCAGGAATTATTGGAGTCGATGCCGCCTTACCAAGGAGGAGGGGAGATGATTAAAGAGGTGAGTTTTGCAGGCACGACGTATAACGAATTACCCTATAAATTTGAGGCAGGAACGCCTAATATAGCGGATGTGATTGCTTTTGGGGCTGCTTTGGATTATGTTCAGGCTATTCCTTCGGAAGCTCTAGCCACGCAAGAAGAGGCGCTTTTAGCCTATGCAACAGAGAAATTGAAAGCGATTTCAGGCCTACGAATCGTGGGGACGGCTCCTGAAAAGATTGCCGTTATTTCTTTCGTCATTGATGGAGTTCACCCACAAGATATAGGGGTTTTATTAGATAAATTTGGCATTGCGATTCGTACAGGACATCACTGTGCGCAGCCATTGATGCAGCGCTATGAGCTAGTTGGAACGTGTCGTGCCTCCTTTGCTTTTTACAATACGTTCGAGGAGATCGATCGTTTTGTGCTTTGTTTAGAGAAAACCTTACAGATGTTAGGATAATGGGACAACCAATTAACGAGATACAGGAGGAATTAATTGAAGAGTTCGGTCTTTTTGAGGATTGGGCTGATAAATACGAGTATTTGATTGACCTAGGCAAGAAGTTAGCGCCTATGTCAGATGCTTTTAAAACGGAGGAAAATGTGATTAAGGGTTGCCAAAGTAGAGTTTGGTTACACGCCGAGAAGCAAGGCGATTTAGTCGTTTTTCAAGCAGATTCAGAGGCCATTATCGTCAAAGGAATGATTTCGATGTTGATTCGGGTGTTATCGAATCATACACCGGCAGAGATTTTGGCAGCGGACTTATACTTTATCGAGCAAATTGGAATGAGCCAACATTTGGCCCAAACCAGATCAAATGGATTAGTTTCCATGGTTAAACAAATGCAACATTATGCCCTGGCCTTCTCTTAAGCGATTATTTAGAATGGAAAATTCAAGTCAAATGAATGAGGTAGAATTAAAGGAAAAAGTGGTTAAGGCGATTAAAACCGTTTATGACCCAGAAATTCCAGTAGATGTGTATGAGCTCGGATTGATCTATGAAATCAAGATTTTTCCGGTCAATAACGTGTATATTTTGATGACACTTACGTCGCCCTCTTGCCCATCTGCGGAAAGTATTCCGGTGGATATTGAGAAGGCAGTGAGAGAGATTGAAGGTATTGCGGAAGTCTCCGTAGAATTAACATTTGATCCTCCTTACGAGCAGGATATGATGTCTGAAGTGGCCAAATTGGAACTTGGTTTTATGTAATTGCGTTTAATTTAAAATCTAATATAAAAATATATGTATCCAGAACATTTAGTACATCCTATGCGGATGGATATCGTTGCCGGAGGTTTCCAAGAATTGAAGTTAGCTTCAGAAGTGGAAGACGTGATGGCTAAGCCAGGAACAACCTTGGTGTTTTTCAACTCAGTTTGTGGATGTTCAGCTTCTACAGCTCGTCCAGGTGTAAAACACGCAGTAGCTTCATCAGCTAAAAAACCGAATCAATTAGTGACGGTTTTCGCTGGTGTAGATCCAGAAGCAGTTCAAAAAGCGCGTGAGTATACTTTACCTTATCCTCCATCTTCTCCATCTATTGCTTTATTCAAAGATGGCGAGTTAGTTCATTTCGTAGAGCGTCACCACATTGAAGGTCGTTCAGCTGATATGATTGCTGGTCACTTAGAAGGCGTATTCGAAGAGTTTTGTTAATATCAATATAATAAAAAAGGGAGCTTCCATCAGGAGCTCCCTTTTTTTATGTCCTTTCAGGAAGGATTATTGCTTAGGCGCACCGCCCATCGCTCCTGATTCAGAATTGCTATTTTTTGCTTTTTCAGCCATTTTCTTAGCGGCACCTTCATAGTCTCCCGCTTTGATGAAGGACATCTTCAACAAGTCGATTGATTTCTGAGTAGCCTCTTGAATCTGTGCTGGAGTTAAGCTCTTGATCTTGTTTTCTAATTCTTCTGACCATTTCATATTACGTCCTAAGAATAAGTTGCTGTTCAAACTACCAACTAAAGCATTGTCTTGAGAACGTGTCACTTGACGTGATTGTAACCAAGATTTTTTCGCTTCGTCGATTTCTTTTTGAGTGAAACCTTCTTTCAATACTTTTTCGATTTCTTCTTTGAAAGCAGACTCAAGCTTCGCTAAATTCTCAGGTGCGTAGATCGCATAGCCGATAAATGCACCGCTTTGGTCTAACGGACTCGCAACGAATTGTGAACCTACACCATAAGATAAACCATCTTTCTGACGAATACGGTTCATTAAACGAGAACTTAATCCGCTACCGCCACCTAGCATATAGTTTGATAATTCTAAAGCAGCGAAGTTAGGATCGCTATCAGAAATTTTCAATGGCTGATAAGCTAAGAAGAAGGCATTTGCTTTGTCAGGTGTTTCGATAGAAATTGCTTTTCCACCTGTTTCTTTGAACACATCTGCCACACGCTTGTAAGGCTTAGGAGATTTCCAGTTCGCAAATTCAGCTGTGATTACATCCTTCAATTCTTTCTCATCAAAATCACCTACCGCAGAGAATGTAGCGTTAGAAGCACCGTAAAAGTTCTTGTAGAAATTAACGGATTCTTCTAGTTTAGCAGCGCCATAATTTGCCGTTTGTTCCGCCATAGTAGGTTGGTAACGAACGTCTTTCTTGTCATAATGACCTGTTCTTAATTGACTTAAAGCTTCAGAACCTTTTGCTTGTGGCTCGCTTTTCTGTCCTTCAATAGCCGTTAAATTCTCTTGCTTTAATTTTTCGAATTCGGCTGCAGGGAATATTGGTTGTTTTAAAGCCTCAGCCACTAATTTCATCGCTGGGATCAAATTGTCACGTGTTGTCTCGATAGATACGTTCGCTTGCGTAGCACCACCTGAAATGTTTACACGTGCTTTTAATTTGTCTAATTCATCTTGGAATTGTTGACGTGTATGTTTCGCCGTTCCTTTTGTTAACATATCTGCGGTTAAATCGGCTGCAGTTGTTGTTCCCATTAATGATTTTTCATCACCAAAACGTAAGGTCATACGAGCGTAAACTGAATTACCACGTGTTTTCTTCGCTAATAAGGCTAATTGAACACCACCGATTTTCTCTGTTTTAGTGCGAGCATCAATGTTTGCTGGTGACGGATCAAATGCTTCACCTTGGCTTACTGCTGCTTTTGGTTTGAAGTCCTTTAAAACAGCCGCAACGTCTTTAGCTTCCGGAATCTCAGCACGTTCTGGTTTCTCTGTAGGGTAGAAAGTACCTGAAGTTCTGTTAGCCGATTTGAAATAAGCAGCCGCTACACGTTGAATGTCTGCAGGCGTGATTTTTTCTAATTGATTACGCGTATGGAACAATAAACGCCAATCGCCTTGTGCGATGTATTCAGAAATTCCTACACCCACACGCTGTGCGTTATTTAATAATAACTCGATGTTCTTTATGCCTTTCGTCTTGATGCGATCCACTTCTTCATTAGTGGGAGGAGTTTTGGCAAAATTCTCAATCGTATTAATCATAATCTGACGAACAGAATCCACTGATTTCTCTTTCAAAACCTCGGCTCCGAAATACAATAAACCAGGCTCTTTCAATTGGAAAGTCATACCAAACTGGCTACTAGCCTTCTTCGTATCGATCAAAGCCTTATACAAACGTCCAGATGGAGCATCTGTTAATAAATCTGCCATCACATCTACCGCCACAAAATCTGGATGTAAACCTGATGGAATATGGTAAGCCATACCCACTACTTGTACATCACCCACACGACGAAGTGTTACATCGCGTTCGCCATCTTGCGTAGGCTCAGCTGTGAAAGTAGGTGTTAAAATACGCTCAGGACGAGGAATAATACCGAATTTCTCGTTGACTAACTTTAATGTTTTGATCGGATCAAACTTACCTGCTACTAATAATACCGCGTTATCTGGCTGGTAGTATTTACGGTAATAGGCCTGTAAGTTTTCAATAGGCACTTTTTCGATGTCAGAACGAGCACCGATGGTTGAGTTACCATAGTTATGCCATAAGAATGCCGTGGAAACGATACGCTCCATTAAGACACTACCTGGATCATTCTCGCCACGTTCGAATTCGTTACGAACAACCGTCATTTCAGTCTCTAATTCGCTCTTCGCAATACGTGAGTTGATCATACGATCAGCCTCCATATCTAAAGCCCAATCTAGATTTTCATCTGTTGAAGCGAACGTCTCAAAATAGTTCGTACGGTCTAACCAAGTTGTTCCATTGAATTGAGCACCGTGATCTGAGATCTCTTTAGCTACTTCTTTGTGTTTTTCTTTCGTCCCCTTGAACACCATATGTTCTAAAAGGTGGGACATACCCGTTTCACCATAGCCCTCATGGCGAGATCCTACTAAATAGGTGATATTAACGGTAATGGTTTGTTTCGATGGGTCTGGGAATAATAAAACGCGTAAGCCATTAGCTAATTTGTATTCCGTAATTCCCTCCGCTTCAGTTACCTTTTCAGGTATTGGAAGGCTAGCGGATGCCTTTTGTGTTGATGGAGTGGGTTTAGGTTGTGCTATTGCAGGCTGCAAAAGACAAAGCAATAAACCCGATAGAATAATTTTCTTCATAGGGGTATTTAGTTTTTAGACTAGAAAATTAAAAATTAATTAAATCGGTAGTGTTGATAAAATGATAAACGGTAAAAATTATTTCTTGTACTGTTGAATTAACTTGTAAATAGCTTTTTGTGTTTCCATGTTAGGGAAATATTCAAAAATAATTTCATGCTTGTCATAGTCCAAGAGAAGACCTGACTCTAAAAAGTGAAAGGCCTCTTTGAATTGACCCGCTTTTATTAAAAAGATAGCAGCGCGATAATATAAGTCCGCCTCCTCAGGCAGTTCATCAATGGCAGAAAGCATAATTTCTGCACATTTTTCGAAATCATTTAAATCGTAATGTAATTGTGCCCATTTCACCCAAGTAGGAGCGAAGAAGGAATCTAGATCGACGGATTTGGCATAAGCCTCATCAGAAGAAACGGGATTGCCTAAATAGGCCTCTACATCCGCTAATCCTGTCCAATACAAGGGATTCGTATCGTTTAATTTCAACGCTTTCTTTAGAAAGTGTAGGGCCTCAAACCATTTGTCCATTTCGGTCAAGCAAACGGCTAAGCCATAATATCCTTCATCCCAAAGAGGATCCACCTTAATCGCCTCCTTATAATGCGTTAAGGCCTCGTCAAAACGGCGCTGGCGTTCAATACTGGCACCTAAACAACAATATAATTCTGGATTCGGATCATCATATTTAAGACAAAGTTGATACGATTCCTCTGCTTTTACATACTCCTGAATGTTCATGTAGGTATTCCCTAAATTAAATAAGGAAGACCCAAACGTAGGTTCAATTGCGAGCGAATATTCATAGGCATCAATCGCTTTTTCAAACTGCTTCATCTTCGAATAGGCGATACCTAAATTGTACCAGGCCGTAAAAGAAAAGGGGTCAGAGTCTATGAATTGCTTGTAATAGGGAATACTTTCCTCAATTTTACCTATTTCATCTAAGCAATTTGCGAGTTCCACCAGTGCATTTTCATTCTCGGAATTAAGCTCTAAGCACTTCTTGAGCATATCCACTGCTTCACGTGGTTTGCCCCAGGCTTGGTAGCTTAACCCAATGCGAAAATAGACTTCGTCTTTTTCTTCTGTACGATCTAAGGAGGCTAAAAAGAGTTGAATAGATTCCTCATGTTGGCCCATTTGGCTTAATAAATAGCCTTTAACAAGGGTTAATTCGATGTCATTCGGGAAAAGCAAAATGGCATTCTCAATTAATTCCATCGCCTCTTCCGGCTTTTGCATTTCGCCTAAAATTTGTGCCTTCAGGGTAATCAATTCTAGCGAGTAGCTGAAATGACTTAGGCCTAAATTAACAGCCTCTAGAGCTTGGTCAAAACGCGATTGAACAAAGTAGTGTTCAGCGATTTGTTCCAACGTTTCTGCATCGAAAAACGCGTTTTCTTGCTGATTCAACATATTCTCGTACCGTTGAACGGAAGACTGAATGTCTTCTTTATTCTCGTCGAATTCGGGATCTAGCATTTTTCAGGATACATTTTTACTAAAATAAAGAATATTATTTATTCTTGAACGTCTTTTCGGCTTATTTTTGTTCCAAACAAACAAAATGTCAAAAATCAGCGCTATTGCGGACCTCGGTACGAACACCTTTCAATTATTGATTTCACCATTATTTGAATTTTGGGTAGTGGAGCATTTGCAGCGACCGGTCGGTTTAGGGATGGGCGCGATGGAAGAAGTGACATTGCAAGAAGACGCGATGGATCGGGCTATTGCTTGTCTAAAGGAATTTAAGCAAGTTTTTCTGGCCAAAGGTGGGGATTTGAATCATTTTTATGCCATCGGAACGAGCATTCTACGCCGAGCCTCCAATTCAAGAGAATTTCAGGAGCGTGTCTTTAGTGAATTAGGGATCCGCATTCGTATCATTGATGGAATTCAAGAAGCAGAATATATTTATGACGGCATACGAAATTCTTTGCCCGAACGTTGGGGGAAAACGAGTTTAGTAATGGATATAGGTGGGGGTAGTGTGGAGTTTATCTTATTTAAAGGTCAACAGGTCTTATATCGAGTGAGTTTAGAAATTGGTGGATTACGTTTGAAATCGCTTTTTTCGGTGGATAATGAGTTTAATCTTTCGGTTGTACCTGATTTAGATGCGTATGTTTCGAAAGAAATGAAACCGCTTCTAGAAGCATGTCGCGAGGAAAAACCGACTGTTTTAATCGGAGCAGCTGGGGCATTTGAAACGATATTAGATATCGAGAATAGACCGGGGGAAACTCCTGCTTCGTGCGAATTAGATGTTCCTACGTTTTTGCAACACAAGACAAATTTAGATGCCTTGCGTTATGAAGAACGGGTGGGCTATCCTGGAATGAAAGCTTTCAGGGCAAGTATATTTCCTTATGCGACTTTTTTAGTGGAGAAAGTGTTACGCGAATTAGCTATAAATGAGCTTTGGTTTTCGTCATATAGTTTGAAGGAGGGATTTTGGTTTACCGAACTCCAATCTTCCATAAATCAGCCTTAGAATTTCAAAAAAAAATTGTAAACTTGTAGTAAATAAGATTAATCAATTCATCCTATGGCTTTATCGCTAGCAACTATTTTACTTCAGGCGGGTACTGTGACCGTCGATTCAACTGCAGCTATGGCAGATTCCATTGTTAATTCAGCTCCTGTTCAAGAAGTTACGAAAGTCGTAGTGGAAGAATTCTCTGTTTTAGACTTATTAGGAAAAGGGGGATATGTGATGTATCCGATCGGTTTCTTGTTTGCTGCGGCCGTTTTCTTGTTCATCGAACGCTATTTATATATCCGCAAGACGGCAAAGTTAGATGAGAATTTCTTGCATACCATCAACGATATGTTGCAGGCAGGGAATGTGCAGGGGGCGATTAATTTCTGCAAAGCTACGTCATATCCGATTGCAAAGCTTTTGGAAAAAGGCTTATCCCGTTTAGGTTCTCCTATTCGTGATATCGAAGCAGCGATTGAGAATAAGGCCAAAGTAGAAATCTACAATATGGAGAAGAATTTAGGGATTCTAAGTGCGATAGCGCGTATTGCTCCCATGTTTGGATTCTTAGGAACCGTGACGGGTATGATTCGTACCTTCCACAATATCTCGATCTCTAATAAAATTGATATTTCAACGATAGCAGGTGGTATTTATGAGAAAATGGTGACTTCGGCATCAGGTTTAATCGTGGGTATTATTGCTTATGTACTTTATACCTTGTTAACGACGATGATTGATCGCACGATTAATAAAATGGAAATTACAGCGATTGATTTCTTAGATATTCTTCACAAACCAGCGTCTAAAGCCTAATTCGATGAACTTTAGAAAAAGAGCCAGAGAAGCATCGGAAGTAGAAACAGGAGCCTTAGCGGATATCCTATTCTTTTTATTGATGTTCTTTTTAATGATTTCGACGCTAGCTTCCCCGGATGCAATCAAATTGCTTTTGCCAGAAACGGCAAAGCCCATGCCTACGCCTGCGAATGAAGTGATTCGATTAACAGTGGACGAAAAATTGAACTATTATATTGATGATCGTTTAGTGGATGTAGCGAATTTAGAGACAGAGCTGACGAATGAAGTGACCACTAAAAAGGCGGTGACTTTAGTGGTTCGAATGGATCGCAATCAAACGGTACAAGAATTAACGAACATCTATGACCTAGCCGCTAAATTGAAGTTGTCAATGGTGATGGCTGCGGAAAAGAAAAAATAGAATTATGGAAGGCTATGTAATCATCGCCCTCAAATCAATAGCCGTTTACGTGTTCATCGTAGCGGCTATTCGTGTTTTTGGGAAGAAGGAGTTTGCGCAATTATCGGTAGTGGATGTGGTATTCATTTTGTTGATATCTAATTCGGTGCAGACGGCAATGGTAGGGAATGATACCAGTTTATCCGGAGGTTTAGTGGCGGCATTGGCTTTATTTGCCATGAATTACGCTTTTAAATGGGTGACGAATAATAGCAAAAAAATCAGCAATGCGATTGATGGCGAACCAATCTTGTTGATTTATGATGGTGTGGTGAAAGAAAATGGATTAAAAGAAGCTTCCATTACTATTGATCAATTGAAGGCGGTAGTGAGAGAACATGGGGTTGAAGAAATCGAAGAAGTGAACCTAGCTATCTTCGAAGTTGATGGTAATATTTCCGTTTTAAGTGATAATTATCGGAATTTGACCAAAAGAAAACGAAAAGGACACCGGATTCTTGGGCAAAATACGGCCTAAAATCGTATATTTGTCCTATATCTCAGCTGTTTGTAGAGTTGAGAATCATTTTGTTTTCTTAATTAATGGAAAAAATCCTAAAATTCGGTGGGACCAGTTGTGGTAGCATCGAAAGCATTCAATCCGTTTTGGCGATTATCGAGTCAAACGGGAAATCCTCCTCAGATTTTGCTGTTGTCTTTTCTGCGATGAGTGGTGTAACCAATCATTTGTTGGAAGCGGGCACCCTAGCGGCTCAGCCGAAAAGCACGGTAAATACGCTAATTGAGACGATTGAAACACGACATTTTGATGTAATTAAGCACTTTATTCCGGTAACTGGACAAAGTCAAGTGATTGCTCATGTGCGTACTTTAGTGAATGAATTACGCGATGTGTTGAAGGGGATTAACTTGATAAAGGAGATTTCGCCTAAGACATCAGATGCGTTGGTTAGTTTTGGTGAGCGTTTATCGACCTATTTAATTTTCGCTATTTTACAGCAAAGAGGTCTTCTAGTTTTCTATGTAGATGCACGGGAGATCATTAAAACCAATAGTGCTTTCAGTCACTCCGAAGTAGATTTTGCGGTGACTAATCCATTGATTTCTAACTATTTCGAAGCGAATAAGGGTAAAATTGGTTTAGTGACAGGTTTTATTGCGTCTAATGCGAAAGGGGAGACTACGACCTTAGGTCGCGGTGGATCTGATTATACAGCTTCGGTCATTGGAGCGGCTTTAGGGGTAAAAGAGATTGAGATTTGGACGGATGTGGATGGGATGATGACGGCTGATCCAAGAAAAGTAAAGTCTGCCTTTACCATTCCTTCGATTTCGTATGCGGAAGCGATGGAGTTAACGCATTTTGGGGCTAAAGTAATTTATCCTCCTTCTTTACAGCCTGCTTTTGCTAAAAATATCCCGATTCGGGTGTTGAATACCTTTAATCCAACTTTTGAAGGAACCGTGGTTAGTAAAGAACCTACAGGGAGCCCTTACATTATCACGGGAATTTCGTCGATAGACCAGCTAGCGTTGGTTAATTTGCAAGGTTCCGGAATGATAGGTGTGGCTGGCGTTTCTGCCAAACTATTTACGGTTCTAGCCCGCGAAAAAATATCAGTTGTCTTGATTTCTCAAGCCTCTTCTGAGCATAGTATTTGTTTTGCCATTGATCCTTCTGTGGCGGATAAGGTGCGAAAAATAGTAGAAAAGGAATTTGAGGCAGAAATGGCATCGGGTGATATTGAGGGAGTAGATATTCAAAAAGAGCTTTCTGTGATTGCTGTGGTAGGTGAGGGGATGCGTAAGCATACCGGTGTGAGTGGTAAATTGTTTTCTTCTTTAGGAAAAAACGGGATCAATATTGTGGCTACGGCGCAGGGATCTTCCGAGTTGAATATTTCGGTAGTGATTGAAAATAAGGACCTGTCTAAGGCCTTGAATGTGATTCATGAGACGTTCTTCTTTTCTCAGATTAAAACATTGCATCTCTATTTAGTGGGTGCGGGATTGATAGGTAAGACATTACTAGCGCAAATTATAGGTCAGGAGCATTATTTGGCCAAATACAAAGGCGTCAAAATCCGTTTAACGGGTATCGCGAACAGCCGCAAGCAACTTATTAAAGAAGAGGGAATCGAGTTAGATCAAGCCTTAAATTTATTAGATAGCATAGGTGAACCGACCGATTTAGCTAAATTTATTACGCAAATTAAGGCCTTAAACTTGCCTAATTCCATTTTTGCAGATTGTACAGCGAATAAAGAGATTTATACGAATTACTTAGGCTTGTTCCAGTCCAACGTTTCGGTCGTAACGCCTAATAAGGTCGCGAATTCAGGGCCATATGATTTGTATGCACAATTGCATCAAACGGCTCTGGCAAAGGGAGTTAAGTTCTTATATGAGACGAATGTAGGGGCAGGTTTGCCGGTGATTAATACCTTGCAAGGTTTGATCGCTTCTGGAGATCGTTTTGAGAAAATTGAAGGAATTCTTTCTGGTACTTTATCGTTCTTATTTAATCAATTTAAGCCTGGTAAGTCATTTGGAGAGGTGTTACGTACAGCTAAACAAAAAGGGTATACAGAACCGGATCCTCGGGAAGATTTAAGCGGAATGGACGTGGCTCGTAAAATTTTGATTTTGAGCCGCGAGATTGGATTGAAGTTAGAATTCTCAGATATAACCATTGAAAAGATTATCCCTCCGGCTTGTGAGGCGGCTCCCACAGTAGACGCTTTCTTTGAGGAGATCGATAAAGCCAATGATTTCTTTGAGAAATT
>CANFWR010000048.1 GCA_947450865.1 Cytophagaceae bacterium | reverse complement strand
TTATCAAAAATGGATCGATTTTCGATCCATTTTTGATTCCAACTTTGAACTTTTTGCTTTGGTCTTTGTGATTTAATTAGTCGCATCACAAAACTAAAATAACCCTAAAGCGAGTAAACATCTCCTCCGAATACCACCCAATCGTCCTTGTCTTCTTAATCATAGGCGCGTGTTCCTTACTTTTATAGGCAAAGGAATCCAAGCTTTCTGAAGAGTCCCAAAGACTCAACGTGGCTTGTTCGATGAGGGGGAATTCGCCTACGCCTTTGGCAAACAATAAACCAGCCCTATTTTCTAAGTATTTACTCGCGTGGGAGACATAGAACCAGAAAATGGGGGATTTATACCACACAATACTGGCGCGCGTCATCACTAAAAGGGGACCATTTCCTGGATCTTCCACTATCTTGAAGGGATTAGATCCATTCCAAGTTCCGTGGCCTTTAATGGCGACGGCGTCCCAGCCTTTCGAGGCAGATGAATGTGACAAAAGGGATAACCAACGTTCATTTGTCTTGAAAAAATGATCCGAGGCTGCTTGATTTTCAAACACACCAAGAAAGGCATAGGAAGAAAAGTCAGGCCAAATGGAAAAACCGTTTCCAGCGCCTACTCCTAAATGTTTCGCAAAAGTTAGGCCGTTTGATTCCCATTTTTGAACGAATGAGCGACCCATTTCAGCAAAGGCAAATCGCTTGTTAGCGAAGCCTTGGAAAGATAAAAATCGAAAAGAAATTATTTGGTCACTCATTTTATCAAATTTAGCTGTTTATTTGAACAATTAAAGCGCTATTAGGGTTTAAAAGACATGAATAAAAAGGGATTTTATTTTAAAGAATTCGAGGAGAAAAGTATCTCCCCTTTTGATAAGCTTTTCGGGATTTTCAAGGAATTAATCACACATACGTCGGGGGATTTTGATGAGGCAATCGAATGGTTGCGCGAATTAGACAAAGAATACGAGCTGACGGATGAGAATTACACAATTGAGGATTTCATTGAAGATTTAAAGGCCAAAGGGTATATCCGCGAAGAAATCGATGAGAATGGCGGTTCTGGAATGGGGATTACAGCCAAAACTGAGCGGGCCATTCGCCAAACAGCGCTAGAGAACATCTTCGGTAACCTAAATAAAAGTGGCGCCGGAAATCACAAAACCAAGGCCTCAGGTCAGGGAGATGAAATGACAGGGGAATTTAGATCCTATCATTTTGGCGATAGTCTAGAGAAAATCTCCCTCACAGAGAGTCTGAAAAATGCCCAAATCAATCACGGTATAGGCGAATTCGAATTAACGGAAGAGGATTTAGTGGTGGAGGATTCGCAGTTCAAGTCGCAGATGAGTACTGTGTTGATGATTGACATCAGCCATTCCATGATTCTATATGGCGAGGATCGGATTACGCCGGCGAAGAAGGTAGCAATGGCTTTGGCAGAACTCATAACGACCCGCTACCCCAAAGATACCATCGACATTCTGGTCTTCGGAAACGATGCTTGGAGCATTTCCATTAAGGATATCCCCTATTTGAAAGTGGGGCCTTACCACACGAATACGGTGGCTGGACTGCAATTAGCGATGGATATACTGCGTAGAAAAAGGAATACCAACAAACAGATTTTTATGATTACCGACGGAAAACCGAGCTGTGTTCGGGAAAAAGACGGAACGTATTATATGAATAGCAATGGACTTGACCCTTATGTGACGGAAAAATGTTACACCCAGGCGGCACAGGCTCGCAAATTACACATTCCCATTACCACCTTTATGATTGCCCGGGATTCCTACCTACAGCAATTTGTGGACAAATTTACCGAAGCAAACCAAGGAAAGGCCTTTTACACAGGCTTAAAGGGACTAGGGGAAATGATTTTCCAAGATTACGAAACGAATAGAAAGAAAAGACTCAAATAAGATGATCAACAATTTAGGCGAATTAAAGGCCTCTGGCTACATAAGCAAATCGATTAAAGACGAATTAAGAGACAACTTGATTAAACACATGGAGGCAGGAACGACCGTTTTCGAGGGAGTTCACGGTTTTGAAAACTCGGTTATACCAGAATTAGAGCGCGCGATTTTGTCTCGCCATAATATCAACTTATTGGGTTTACGCGGTCAGGCGAAAACACGTTTGGCTCGTTTAATGATTAATCTCTTAGACGAATACATCCCCTACGTGGCTGGTTCAGAGATTAACGATGATCCGTTAGCGCCTATTTCCAGATTCGCGATTGATTTAATTGCATCACAAGGAGATGCGACACCGATTGCGTGGTTACACCGCTCTGATCGTTTTGCAGAGAAATTAGCTACACCAGATGTGACAGTTGCCGATTTAATTGGCGATGTGGATCCGATCAAGGCGGCGAATTTGAAATTATCCTATGCGGATGACCGCGTGATTCACTTTGGGATGATTCCAAGAGCTAATCGCTGCATCTTCGTCATTAACGAGATTCCTGATTTGCAAGCGCGAATTCAGGTGGCCTTATTCAATATTTTACAAGAGGGTGATATCCAAATCCGTGGTTTCAAATTACGTTTACCTCTAGATCTTCAATTCATCTTCACCGCAAATCCGGAGGATTACACGAATAGAGGAAGTATTGTGACGCCTTTGAAGGACCGTATTGGTTCTCAAATTTTGACACATTATCCTGAAACCATCGCGATTGCGCGTAAGATTTCGTCTCAAGAAGCTCGTATTAATGCAACTCAATCTGATCGTGTTTATGTACCAAATTTAGCCTACGATTTATTAGAGCAAATCATTTTCGAGGCGAGAGAGAGCGAATACATTGATTCCAAAAGTGGTGTCAGTGCACGTATGAGCATTTCGATGCTTGAGAGTTTAGTGAGTACCGCGGAAAGACGCGCCTTAATTAATCGCGAGAAATCGACAACTGTGCGTTTGGCAGACTTCATGGGCATCATCCCAGCCATCACAGGAAAAGTGGAATTAGTGTATGAGGGCGAACAAGAAGGCGCGGCATTCGTGGCCGAACAATTAATCGGTTCTGCGATTAAATCGTTCTTCCCTGGTTTATTCCCTAAGATCGAAAAGCTATCTAAGAAGATCGAAGAGAGCCCTTATGCTACGTTAATGGAAGCTATTTATGCAGAAGGTGGCTTGGTGTTATATGATGAATGTAACGCAGCGGATTATGCTTCGACACTGAATGAGATTAAGCCATTAGAGGATTTGATCGTTCGTTATCAACCAGATGTAGAGGCGGCGGATAAGTTGTTCTTGAAGGAATTTGTGCTGTGGGCGCTGGCGGAGTATCAGAAACTTGGCAAGGAAAGATTGACTAATGGTTTTCAGTTTCGTGACTTGTTTTAGAACTATTTGGGTGTCCCATTAGAAAATGGTCTTTGCCATATTTTCTTGAATGGGACACCCCAATAGCTCTAAGCTAAAACAAATCATCGAAAAAACTCTACTCTATACTCTCTAATCTATATTCTAAAAAGCATCGCCGCAGGCGATACCATCTTTGTGCTTTTTGCTTTGTTCTTTGATCTTTAGAAAATAAGTATCGCTTACCGATACTTATTTTCCTATACAAAACTTCCCGAAGATATTCTTCAACAGATCGTCATTCGAAATCTGGCCCGTTATCTCACCTAAATGATGTAACGCATAGCGAAGGTCTTGTGCGATAAGATCGCCTGTTAAACCAGTTTTCAAAGCACTAAGGACGCCTTCTAGAGTTTCTTGCGTTAGTAACAATTGTTGGTAATGGCGAAGATTCGTCACTAAAGTGCCATTCGTACTCACTTGATCTAAACCGACTACGTTTAATAAGGCGGCTTCGAGGTCATTGAGTCCTGCGCGGTTTTTGGCAGAAATAGCAATCAAATCCGGAATTGCCGATACAAATGCAGAAGAGTCAGCAATTTGATCTACTTTATTCAACAACTTAATCACAGGAATCTCAAGTGAACCGAGGGCTTCCACGCCGGCCGCGAGCCCTACAGGTGTTTCAGACGTCGCATCGGCCATATAAATGACCACTTGCGCTTTCTTCACCCAAGCTTGCGTTCTCTCCACTCCTAGCGCCTCGATGAAGTCCGTGGTCTCACGTAATCCGGCCGTATCCACCAAGCGAAATTTGATTCCACCTAAGGTCCACTCGTCCTCGAGTGAATCTCGCGTCGTTCCCGCAATATCAGAGACAATGGCACGATCCTCGTTCAATAAGGCATTCAATAAAGTCGATTTACCAGCATTGGGTTTTCCTACGATGACCGTAGCCACGCCATTCTTCACCGCATTTCCAGCTCTAAAGCTGGAAACCAACGGACGAATATTGGTTAACAATTGATTGACTAAAGCTTCTAAATCTTTACGATCAGCGAATTCCACATCCTCCTCACCAAAGTCTAATTCGAGTTCAATTAGAGAAGCAAAATGGATTAATTCCTCACGTAAAGCGGCTAATTCTTTCGAAAAACCTCCGCGCAATTGGTGCAAAGCGGCATTTTGGGCAGCTGCAGAATCGGCGGCGATGACGTCAGCTACCGCTTCCGCTTGGGCTAAGTCGAAGGCTCCGTTTAGGAAGGCACGCTGGGTAAATTCGCCGGGGCGAGCGAAGCGAGCCCCGTGTTCTACAAACAATTGCAAGATACTCTCTTGGATGAAAGGGGATCCGTGGCAAGATATTTCGACCACATTTTCCTTAGTATAGGAACGCGGTGCGATGTATAAACTGGCGACCACTTCGTCGTAGACACGCCCATCTGACTCAATACGGCCGTAATGGATCGTATGAGTAGGCTGGGTGGATAGATCTTTGGGCTTGAAAACGGCATTCACAATCTCGATCGCTCGATCTCCTGAAAGACGTATCACCCCGATTGCTCCTACCCCTGCAGGTGTCGCTAAGGCTACTATCGTGTCGCTAAAATTCATATATTAGATTAAATTCGTCAATTTCATCGCGACAGACATATCGCCAGAGATTTTCACCTTTCCGGTCATAACGGCCATCATAGAATTTAATTCACCGTTTAAGATCGAAGTGAATGTTTCCTCTGTGGTAGATATGGTACAATCTGAATCCAAATTTTCATTGGATACAGCTCCATCCGCACCTACAACGATGATTCCACCTGGAAAAGCGAATTTGAATGAAACACCTTGGCCGCCTTTTTGGGCAGCTAATGCAATAATACGTTCGTTGATTTCTTGAAATGTCATGTTATATTAATTAAAGCTCAAAATTAAGGCATTTTCGTAAAACTACACGTTTCGATGGCAAATAGCGGTAAAATCACAATAGGTACATTGGTCTAGATTCACCGTTTTCTCAAAAGCTTGATCCGGTGAAACAAGTGATTCAACCCAATACTGTACTAGCTTCTCTGATTCTTGGATAAAATCAGGCACTGACTCTCCCTCAGTAAATTCGAGTGGCGAAGACAAAACCTTTTCATCGAAATTTCGGAAGGAAATAATACCTGGCTGAATGCTGATCTGATCTACTTCTAAAGCTTGCAGAAATTCTTTTCTATCTGCTGGTGCTTTTTGCAACTCTTTTGTCACTAAAAACTTGTACATCCACAACTGAAAAAGTTTGGCTTTTAGTTCCTCTTCTTTCAAAGTATCCGCCAAACTATCTCCAGCATCCACGTCCTTCTTTACTACTTTTCCTGTCTTATAATCGACAATACGCAAGACAGAGTCTCCTTTTAGATCTAGTCTATCAATCCGACCTTTCATTTTCACAGGCCAAATTTCGGTGCCCACAGGGACAGAAACCACCGTATTCACTTCTTCTTCTACGGCAAGCAATTGGATTCGTTCCTCATACCAAGCAGCAGATTGATCGAAATAAGTTCCCAGCAACGTTTTGGCCACTTCCTGCAACACATAATTAAAGCCTTTCTCTACTTCAAAATTTCCCTCGCGTTCCTTAATCTCTTCCATTGCCTTTGCTAACAAAGGTTCAATTAAGGCCTTCTTTTGTGCCACGGAAAGTCCATCCTCATAACCACCTGAAGCGATCATTTGTTTATCGAGTAACTCCAGCACCTTGTGTACCCAGGTCCCAAACACATCCGCCCCCATTTCATCATCGCGTTGTTTTTCTTGTTGCAGATTGACAATTTGGGAGAAATAAAACTTTAGCGAACAACTCGCAAACATCGCAACGGAAGAAGGAGATAGTCCTCTTCTGGCTAGAACGTCTTTTATTTCAGCAATAAGCTCCAGCGTTTTCTCGATACGCAAGGTTATTTCCGGATTATTTGCATTGTTAGAACTGAATTTTACCACTGGTTCACGCAGGGTCAAATGTGGATTCTTTTTGACCCAATCATAGCGAATCTGGCGAATAAAACGGCTTACTTCTGCTGAAGACGAATCATTCTGCACATACACCAGCATCACTTCTTTAGGCCGCTGCAATAATCGATAAAAGTGATAACTCGTCACCGCATCCGCCTGCGTAAACGTGGGCAGCGAAAAGGCCGCCATATTCGCAATATCAACGGGTATCAAACTTTCACGCTTCCGCGTTCCTGGCAAACTACCTTCATTGAGCGATAAAACAATTACCCGGTCAAAATCTAAGGTTCGAGTTTCCAACAGCCCCATTACGTGTAGCGAACGATTCTCCGCCCCTTCAAAGGTCAATTTTTGCTGCTGCAAAAGTTGTTTACAAAGCGCCTGTCCACTTTTGACAGAAATAAAAGGATTCGCCTGAGCGATTTCTTCTAACTTATCTAACACGGTCAATGCCTGCAAAATGGCTTGCGATTCCGCATCCCAATCTTCCTTATCTGTTTTGTATAAAATATCCGTTAATAAGCGAATCAAAGCTTTCAGGCAATCTTCGAAAGTGGATGAAGACGGTATAAAAATATTACCAACGCTCGGAACTTGTGAGAGATATAAATCGGTCTCCTTCCATTTAGGTAACGAAATAGAAGACATCAACGGATGTTCTTTCAATGCTTTCAGCTGTGAAACAGGGTATTTTTCCAATGGCACCAAGGCCCACCACATCTCGATCAGCGAAAAAACTTGAGCCTTCTTTAAGGAATAGCCCATGGTGATATTCAGGCGGTCTTTAAATTCCCCTAAATAAGGCAATAAAGAGTCTAATAGGCTCTCATCCCCTAACACGAGGGCCACTTGTTCCAAATCTCCATGTTCGGTTTGCCAAGCGCGAATTTGCTCCAAAGCCACAAAAATCTGAGCCGATGGATTCGCTAAACCCACAATCTCCACTTCTTTTGGCTTTTCTAATAAATCCCGCCCCATCCAATGAAATGGACCGCGCGATAAATAGGCAGAATCACCTGGGTCTGAATACTGTTTTAGCCAGTTACCTGCCCTGTGATGCTTGCTTTTAGCATAATATTCATCCGCATCCCAAAGCGTCTGCGCCACATTCTCCCTCAATAGCAAACGAATGATGGTCTCCTCGGATTTAGAGAGTGCATTAAAACCGACAAAATAAATCTGCTTAAAACCAAGTGATTTACCTGCTTCTAACAGCTCCACTAGTTTGCGATAAGCGAGTCCACGATAGGTAGTTCCCTTCGATTCTAACCTGCTTTTAAGGCGAATATATACCTCTAAAAGCGAGTCATATAATTTGAAATAGGCCTGAGTATTAGCCGTTATCCATTCATCTGCGTGTTCTTGACCATATTCTTGGCCCCAGCGCTCAATCGATTTAGCTTCAGAAAGAAAGGAAAACAAGGCCGAAGGATCAACTAAATAAAGATCCAACGTATCGAAATCCTTCAACATCATCTGCCCCCAGGTCACAAAACGATCAAAATCAACTTTCGAATCGACCTCCTTAAAACAGGCATAGGCCTCCATTAACAAGTCAATCGGATCCTGCAGCACCGAATCCGTCATTTGCAACGCAAATTCTTCAATCGTAAAGAAAGAGGGAGACAAAAATGGCCGATCACCCCTGATCGCTAATTCCTTTTTTAGGTAAAGGATACCCCGTTGCGAGGGCATCACGACGGCAATATCCTTCAGCCCCTCCATACCATGCGTGTGGAAGAGGTGATCAGCCGTTTTACCTAAAAATGTCTGCATTAAAGGTTTCCTTTTTTCATTTCTTTCACCGCATAATCTACCGCACGGGCTGTGAAGGCCATGTAGGTTAATGATGGGTTTTGGGTAGAAGTGGAGGTCATACAAGCCCCGTCCGTCACAAATACGTTCTTGACGTGGTGCATTTGATTCCACTTATTTAATAGTGATGTCTTCGGATCTGATCCCATTCTCACTCCACCCATTTCGTGGATATCTAATCCAGCTGGAGCGTGTGTATCACGAGTTTTAATATTCTTGAAGCCAGCCTTTTCGTACATTTCGGTGAATTGATCGATAAAATCTTTGACCATCAGATCATCATTATTATCATAGCTCACGTCCATGTGAAGCAATGGCATTCCCCAAGCGTCTTTTTTCGTGGCGTCCAAAGTTACTTTATTACTCTCCTTCGGAATCGTTTCCCCCATCATGTGGGATCCAGCATACCAGTTTGACCATTTTGGATTCAATAAAGAATTCTTCAAGCTTTCGCCTACCGAACTTTGGTCTGCGAGCGTTCCTCTTCCTCCACTCATCCCTGCCGCATATCCACGTAAGAAGTTCGTTTCTTGCTTGTATAAGTTTCTAAAACGCGGAATATAACCTGAATTAGGACGGCCACCAGACGTTTTATAATCTAATAATCCTTCGTATTCCGCAGACAAGGAAGCGCGGTAATTATGGAAAGCTACGTGCGTTCCTAAAAGACCGCTGTCGTTTCCTAATCCATTCGGGAAGCGTGATGATTTCGAATTCAATAAGATCAAATTCGTATTAATCGCAGCAGCTGTTACAAAAATCACCTTCGCATAATATTCCACCATTTCTTTCGTGTGCGCATCTACGACACGAACACCTACGGCTTTTTGTTTCTGTTCATCATAAATGATCGAATGAACAACAGAATCCGTTCTTAACGTCATATTACCCGTCTTCGCAGCCCAAGGCAACGTAGACGAATTAGCGCTAAAATAACCGCCGTATGGGCAACCTCTTTGGCATAAATTACGGCCTAAACAAGTTCCGCGTCCCTGTTGAATGTGAATATCGCGAGGCTCCGTTAAGTGTGCACAGCGACCGATGATGACGTGGCGATCTGCATACAAACGTTTCATTTCTTTTTGGAAATGTTTCTCTACACAGGTCAATTCCATCGGTGGTAAAAAATCCCCATCCGGCAAGGAATCCAATCCATCTTTATTACCCGAAATTCCAGCAAAATGCTCCACATAGGAATACCAAGGGTCTATTTCCTTATAGGTTATTGGCCAAGGCACTGCAAATCCATCGCGCGCAGGACCATCAAAATCTAATTGAGACCAACGTTGCGTTTGACGCGCCCACAGGAGTGATTTACCACCTGTTTGGTAGCCACGGATCCAATCAAATGGCTTATCCTGAATGTAGGGATGTTCTGCATCTTTCACGAAAAAGTGCTTCGCATCTTCTTTGAAAGCATAACATTTAGAAATGATGGGATTATCATCAATCTCTTTCTTCGTTAATTGTCCTCTATGTTCCATTTCCCACGGACTCAACAAAGTCGTCGGATAATCTTCATTGTGGGTCACTTTGCGTCCTCTTTCCAGTACCAAAGTCTTGATTCCTTTATCACAAAATTCCTTAGCAGCCCAGCCTCCAGCCATTCCGGAACCTATCACAATCGCACCATACGTGCGTTTCTCTGCATTATTTAAAATATTCATCGTTCGATTTATTTTTTAAGAGGTTCACAGCCATTGAAAAATCCTGGTGCCATCACGTAATTCAAATGATTCACCATCACGTATTCCGTGGTCATATAACCGCGAATCGTCAAGCCCTTCAACGTGGCCATGGCTTTCTGTGCGTCTGCACCTTGTTTACCCTTTTCAATTTGGAAAAACAATTGCTCCTTTTCTGACTCAGAAACCTTCTCAATCGAAGGCAAAGCCGCTAAAACCTTCATCATCGTTGAAGAAGTAGCAGGCTCATAGCAATCGCGAAGCATCACCTTCACATAGGCTGGAACGCCTAAGGAAACAGCCCCAGGAATACTGGATTCCGGGATAATAACTCCCATCCAAGCTTGTAATAATTGGTCTTGATCAGCGCTCCATTGAATGCTGGGCGCATTGGCTGCTTTCAGGTCTGTAAAAACAACGCTGCCTAAGGTAGCAAGCGCCATTCCTTTCACCCAATTTCTGCGAGAAATCGATTTCATAATTTATCTAGGTTTAATGTATTTTAATCAAATAATAGCCAACGAACACCATAACCAAAGGAATTAGCCATCGCTGGATGTAAGTAAGCGGTATAGTAATTCGAATTTAACAATCCTTGCGTTACATTCTGCATTTTAAAGAAAAGTCGAACTCGGTTAATGCGTAAAGTCACATAGGCATCTGCCTGAACAAAGGCCGGAATTTCGTAGCGATCCTGTAGATGGAATTGCTGCATCGTGGGCATATACGCATCCGCATAATAAGCTGATTGATGCTGTACATCCACGCCAAACTGCATATACAACAATTTCTTGTATTGCACATTCAGCGCAAGATTCGCATTAGCGACTAAGCTGGGCATTCTGATCACATCAGGTCCCGTCTTTGTATTCGCTAAAACCAAGGCAGACCATTCAAAACGCTTGAACGTCCCTCCTGCTGAAAAGCCTGTTCTAAATACACCTATCGCATCAGCTGCTTGTTTAGCGGTGGCCAAGGTATCAAAATAGGCATAATTACCTATGCGCTGAATCGTAGCCGTTGGACGGAAATAAACATTTTTTGTATGTAAATCCAAAGTCCCAGTCAATTCATCAAATAGGACATTTTCAAAGGATTGATTCCAACGAAAGGCAGCATTATAGGCCCAATTTTGAGCAATCGAAGGACTCACTGACGTACGACTCGCTTTTATCTGAAAGAAAGGTGAAATAAAACTCGCTTGCAGGCGGTAATCGGAACCTACTAAATATTCTCCATCTGCAGTAAAGTCAATCTTGTCATTGAATTTTTGCTGCAAAAACAAACCCACATAATTTTCTAAGCGGTTCTTTTGCAAACCTGCCATCGGGTTATTCGCATCCCAATAGCGCTGTTTGAAATACGTCCGGTAAGTAAAACCTCTAAATATTCCTTTTATACCCGTTTGATGAGTGTAGGATTGCCATTGATTCTCATTGTACAAGGAATCCGTTTGTGTGCCATAGTTCTTCGGGTAAAACGATTTCGTCAGATTCGTGGCAAAATTAAGGTCCTTAAACTTCGCCGTTCTATTTTCTACATCTACGCGCTGAAAGAATTGCAATCCCTTAAACCCGATGAACTCGTGGTAAAAATGGAATTTGATAAAAGAATCATTGGACTGAACGCCTGAAGTGGCAAATAATGCTCCATTATCCGTGTAATTTAAAGCAGTGGTCGGATCTAAACCATTCAACAACTGTAATCCTCCCTGGTCTTGAATTCCTTGATCAAAATAGTTTAAATGGGATAAAAGTCGATACCGGTTATTGCGCGTTCTGAAATTAGTCTGGAATAATACGCCCCATTGCTCTGTCAAAGTTTGATTCCCTGATTTATATTTGGAATCGGTCAAAAATTTATCAGAAACCTGCCTCTGAATCTCAAAACCCATATTCCAAAGTGAATCTACATTTCGCGCGAACGTAAAATTAAGACGCGTTTGCCCCCCGGCTCCTAAATAATATTCGATATCGGAATAGGGAGATTTCGTTTGGTAATACTTCACTTCGTCCGTCGCAAAAGCGTAGGGCATATAGGCGTTATAGCCTAATTGAGTCCCTATTTGATCCGGTTTAGTGACAAATACATTCCGAACCGCCGTTCCTTCATTCCCTAAATGAGCCGTTAAAAAGCCCGATCTCTCCTGAAATAAATAGCGATGAAACAGGTGTAAACTTGTATCTACTGATTTTTTTGCTCCTCGGCCATTCAACACCTCTTCTTCGTTAAAATAGGACATCGTTTGAGGTCCATAGAGCATTTTAGTGGAGTCGTCCAAAGCCGCACGCCCAGACTTCCCATTTGAAACGGGCTTAGGTGCATTCGGATCTTTGGGCGCCATAGGATCAGGGAAGGAATTCCGATCCCCTCCTGCTGATTGCAAAGTCTGCGAAAAAGCGGGCGAAATAACCCATAAAACAAGAAGAACAATCAGTCTATACTTCACGCTACAAATTTAGTTTTTTCCCAACCAGTCCCAAAACTGTTCTTCCTGATCAATGAAATACATCTCCATTGGCAAATAGTACAAGTGATTAGCTAGATTAGGCAATTGCCCTAATACAGCCTTTAATCGAACATAATCCTTGTGAGTGGTCAAATAACCCTCGTCACCTGCCATCATTTTAGCCCGTTGCTCTAAATCTTGCAACTCAACCGCTGAAAACTGGTGGTGATCACTATACATCATTTCTTCTTGAATCTGACCTAGGCTAGCAGCATAGGTAAAAAAGGGAGTAGGATCTGCTATTCCGGCAAATAGCGACCATTTACCCGGCAAGTATTCCCTTGGACCTTGCGGCTTACCATACCGCACACTCGTATAAAAGATCGGTTTCTGCTCCTTCGTATTCCGTAAAACACCTTGAGCAAAATTCGATTTTTGTTCCTTCGTTAAAATACTCGGACAACGCGTTACGATCACCGCATCTGCTCGCTTAATACCTTTGGCAGACTCCCGTAAACGTCCCTGCGGCAGCATAGAATCGCTATAAAAAGGCTGCGAGAAGGTAGAACAAACTAAATTAAAAGATCCTTTTATCGAGCGATGCTGAAAGGCATCATCTAATAGTAGCACGTCCACTTCCGGCATCTGCTGAACTCCTTTCACCCGGTTTTCGCAAACGACGACAGGCAACTCAGGAAATACCATTTTATAGGCCAAAGGCTCATCGCCCACCTCTTCCGCCGTCGAATCTACTTGCACGTCAACGTATCCCTTCGTTTTACGCCCATACCCACGGCTTAAAATCCCTAATCGATCGTCTCCGCGCCAGTTTTGGACCAAATAAGTAACTAAAGGACTCTTCCCCGTCCCACCTACCGATAGATTTCCTACCACTAGTATACGCGGCTTTTCAAAGGAGGTAGAAGGCAAAATTCCCCAGTCATAGAGTTTATTCCGGACGTAGGTAATCAGGCCAAAAAGCAAGGAAGGAAGAAAGGTAATTAACTGCTTCATATAATAACCTTAAAGCTAAAAATAATACGGGAGGGCACAAAATCGAATAGAAAATAATAAATTGCAGGATGTCAAAAATCATCCTCCGATTTCTTCCGCACGAACTCCTATTTCATTTCGAAGCAGGAACATCGCGTGGCGTTTTAACGAAAAAGAAATCCTATTTCGTGGAACTTTCGGATGGCATTCGATGCGGCATTGGAGAGGCTGGGCCCTTATTCGGATTAAGCCCTGAGTTTTCGGATGATTGTGCGGCTGCTTTTGAAAAAGCTTTACAGCCTTTTCAAGGTTTGGCATTGCCTACAGACATCCAAGAATGGATCGCTGAAATTCCTTTCAATCAACCCTCATTTCGTTTCGCCTTAGAAACAGCTTACCACGATTTAACCGCTCCATTTACCAATAAATTTTCCCGCGGAGAAAAATCCTTACCCATCAATGGACTCATCTGGATGAGTAGCGCCGAATTTATGCGCGAGCAAATCGAACAAAAATTAGTGCTGGGCTATTCCTGTTTGAAACTCAAAATAGGTGCGATTGATTTTGAAACCGAGCTTTCACTTTTGAAAAGCATTCGCTCTCGCTTTTCCGCAGAAGAACTGATTTTACGCGTCGACGCTAACGGCGCCTTTTCACCTGCTGAGGCACCATTTAAACTAGAGAAATTAGCGGCCTACGACCTGCATTCGATCGAGCAACCCATTAAGGCTGGTCAAATAGAGGCTATGCGGGAACTTGTAGCGCTGCAAATACTCCCCATTGCCTTAGATGAAGAATTGATAGGAATGCAAGATAAATCCATTGCAGACTTTATTAATCCAGATTTCATCATACTTAAACCTAGCTTTTTAGGAGGTATTCAGGCGACCCGCGATTGGATTAATTGGGCTGCTGATAAAGGGAAAGATTGGTGGATTACGTCTGCTTTGGAATCCAATATCGGATTGCAAGCTATCGCACAGTTAACGGGGGATTATGACGTAAAAATCCCGCAAGGCTTAGGAACTGGGCAACTCTACACAAATAATTTTGCCTCGGGATTATCGATCGAAAAAGGAAATATTCTTTTTGACCCCACATTTCCAAGGGAATCTCCGTTTCAGCCCCTATCTTTGTAGAAACAAATCCGTTTAGAATGAATACGATTGATGAGGCGATGATCGCCATCTTAGAAAAGCGATTAGAATTGAGCAAATTAAATTACTCAGATGATACGTACGATGATGTAGAGGAGATGCTACATGATTTAGAGGATGATTTCAATGAGAAATACGGAGATCAATTAGAAGACATTTTGGAGAAAGTGCATTTAAAGCACTGCCCAGAATCGGATGTTTTATTACCTACGGCCTATTTAGCGAAGAAATTCGTGGAAACGGCTGATGGCGAAATCGAAATTGGCAAAAAAGAAGGCGTTGAAGTAGAATGGATCGAAGATCCAGTTGCGAACGCTCGCTTAGTTTTGTTACCCGCTCCTACCCGCGTATTATTGATGACACCTAAGGGCATCGATATTGTCTGGGAAGCAGAATAAACAGAAAGGGGCTCGATGAGCCCCTTTTTTTATATCCAGTTTATTCCTTTTTTCAATAAATCAAAAGTCTTCTGACCTTCCGGAAACACCTTAGGATCGTACATATATTCCCAAGCAGCCATCGGAGGCAAACTCATCAGGATCGATTCCGTTCTTCCGTTCGTCTCTAAGCCAAACTTTGTTCCTCTGTCGTGCACTAGATTAAATTCAACGTAACGTCCGCGACGAATATATTGAAACTCTTTTTCCGCTTGAGTAAACTCACGCGATGCGTTCAATCGCATCAAATGACTGTAAATAGGCTCAAAGGATTCTCCCACGGCTTTGACAAACTCAAACACTGTTTCTCTATCTCCTTTGATATAATCGAAGAAAATCCCTCCAATTCCACGTGTCTCTTCGCGGTGTGGACTATAGAAATAATCGTCAGCCCAGGTTTTGTATTTCGGATAATAGCTCGAATCAAAGCGATCACATACGGCTTTTAATTGCTCGTGAAACCACTTTGCTTGCTCTGGAATGATGATATGCGGCGTTAAATCAATGCCACCACCAAACCAAAACTCCCCATTACTCAACTCAAAATACCGCACATTCATGTGGATGATGGGTACCCAAGGATTCTCCGGATGCATCACGATCGAAACTCCGGTGGCAAAGAATTCAACTTCTTCGGTCACGTTAAGGCTCGTTACCATCTTCGGATGCAAAGGACCTTCAACAGCCGAGAAATTAACCCCTGCTTTTTCTAAAATTCCTCCTTTGGCTAAAACACGCGACCTTCCGCCACCACCTTCTGCCCGAGTCCACTTGTCCTCTTGAAAAGATGCCACTCCATCTGTGGCGGCAATTCCCGCACAAATTCTATCTTGTAAGCCCTGAAAATAGGCCGCAATATCGTGTTTATTCATTTTACTGAGGAGAACCCGTCGAATCTGACGCGGTCGCATTATCATCTAACAAAGCATTCATCGAATCCAATTCAGCATCAGATACTTGAAGCGAATCAGGCAAGGCATAAGAACCGTTTGAGCAATCAAAATCCTTCTTCACCACGCGGCGATCTAGTTTTTCAAATGGTTGCGGACGGTATTGTGCTAACATCGGATCTTTGACCACTTTAATCATAAAGCGCTTAAAGATTGGCAAGGCCGTTTTCGAACCCTCCCCTAAAGCACCCGTCCTAAAGTGAATCGAACGATCATCGCCACCTACCCAAACCCCAGAAATCAAATTATGTGACATACCTATAAACCAACCATCGGAATGATTCGAAGTCGTACCTGTTTTACCGGCAAAAACACGCGCATAGCGATTGTCTTTGGGTAATAAAATATCGCCTTCTCCATACAATAAAGAGCTTCCGGTTCCACTTTCGTGAATGACACCCTCTAGCATGTAGCGGACTAATTGTGCTGATTCTTTGCGAATCACTTGCTCCATCGTTGGATCAAATCGTTGCAACACCTTTCCATTTTGATCTTGGATCTCTTGAACGAGCATTGGCTCCACGTGCATCCCTTCGTTTACAAAGGCAGAATACGCGCCTATCATCTCAAAAAGATTCACATCAAAAGAACCTAAACCAATAGAGGCAACCGCCTGTAAAGGACTCTTGATACCCATTTTCTTGGCATAATACATCACGGTATCCGCACCTACTTCATTCGTAAGTCGAGCTGTAATCGAGTTAATACTTTGGGCTAGAGCGCGTTTAATAGGCATTTCGCGGCCTGAAAATCCGCCATTTGCATTGCCTGGACGCCACATTTCCTTTTCCCCTTTTGCGTTCTCCACTTCAATTTCGAACGGCTCATCACGCATCATATAACAAGGCGAAAGATCCTTAGGACCATCGATCGCAGAGGTATAAACGAATGGTTTAAACGTCGATCCGGGTTGACGACGACCTTGTTTTACGTGATCGTACTTGAAATACTTAAAGTCCAAACCGCCTACCCAGGCCTTGATATGCCCAGTAAATGGATCCATCGTCATCATTCCCGCTTGCAAGAATTTCTTGTAATATTGAATCGAATCATAGGCACTCATCGTGCGTTTTTCTTCTCCCATCGAGTTACGTGAATAGACCCACATATCGCGCTTCACATCCTTCATATAATGTTTGACGGAATCAGGACTCTTAGGAAAACGAGCCGA
>CANFWR010000047.1 GCA_947450865.1 Cytophagaceae bacterium | reverse complement strand
CCCGGATCTCCTAAAAACGTAATCGCACTTAAAAAGGTAGCATAAAAACTCAAGCCCAAAGCCCAGCCCGGAATCGATCCGGAGGCAGTAGTAAACTGTTCGGAACTCTTATTCTTTCTTGAAAAATAGACCCCTATTCCCACCATCGCAAGTAGGTAAAATAGAATCAATAAGAGGTCGAGTAAAGTCATTAGAGCGAAAGAATGACGTGTTTAATTTTCTTGCGTTTCCAGGTATAGGTGATGTGCACTTTGCCATCACTTGTCTGAATAACCGCCGGATAAGAGAACTCTTCCCCGGGCTCATTTTCTAAGGTCGCGATATCTTTCCATGTTTTTCCATCGTTAGAAACGGCCACACTGATGGGAGATCGGCCTCTTTTCACCGGATTGTAGACGATGACGTGGCGGCCGTCTTTCAAAGTAACTGCATCGATTCCGGAATTAGGGTTCACTAAACTGGAAGGTTCTAGGGCTGTCCAAGTGTGACCTTGATCGCCAGAAAAAGCTTGTAATACAAAGCCATTTTCAGAGCGGCAAACTAATTGTAATCGTCCATCTGGCAGGAATAAAATGGAAGGTTGAATCGCTGAAGTGGTCACGCCATCGTTCAGAGGACCCGTTCTGGACCAGGTTTTCCCTAAGTCGCGGGTGAATTCCATGTGCAATTTCCAGTCGTCATCTTCGGAGCTCGATGGGCATAACAAGGTCCCATCTGCGAGTAAAACGGCCTTATTTTTGATGGGGCCGTAAATATCTTTAGGTAAGCGTTCTGCTGCGGACCAGGTTTTTCCCCCGTCAAAAGAGCGTTTTAACATCCCCCACCACTCATCTGGCGCTGGCCCGTCTTTGTAGAACAGGATTAATTCTTTTCCCGGAACTTGGTATAATACGGGGTTCCAAAGCGGATAACGGCGGCCATCCCCTTGTATTCCATTCGCGATTTCTACCGGCGTTTCCCATTTCCCATTCACATAATGACTAAACCAAATCCCCACATCCGGATTTTTTTCGTGCTTCCCACCAAACCAAGCACCCACTAAACCCTTCGGCGTTTCAGCTAACGTAGAAGCGTGGCAGGAGGGGTAGGGGGCAGTTTCGTAGATAAAGGCGGCTTTTTCCACTTGGGCTGTAGCACAAAAAGCCCCTAAGCTGAATAGAAAGGTGTAAATGAATTTCATAGGTTACTAGGTTGTTAGCGGTAATATTATGAAATTATTCCTAATTTCGAATACCTTAATCCTATTTGATGAAACTATTGACTTTTTTGCTCAGTCTTTTGAGCCTCACCGCATTAGCTCAAGCGGATTTTGAAAAAAGCCTGCAAAAGCGCCTCATTTTAGCCGAAGATGGCTCTACCATCGAGATCGAGGCAGGGCGTTTCCAGCTGACCAAAACCCTGTCATTAGAGGGCAAAAAGAACATTACCTTGCGCGGAAAGGGCATCGATAAAACGATTTTGAGCTTTAAAGGCCAAACCCAAGGCGCAGAAGGCATCCGGGTTTCGAACTGCGAAAACATCGTGATCGAGGATATGACGACGGAGGATTCTAAAGGGGATTTGATCAAAACGATGCAGGTGAAAGGCATGACTTTTCGCCGCCTAAAGGCAGTTTGGACGGGTGGACCTAAATCCACAAACGGCTCTTATGCGCTCTATCCTGTATTGTGTGAGAATGTATTAATCGATTCGTGCATCGCGATTGGCGCTTCAGATGCGGGCATTTACGTGGGACAATCTAAACACATTATCGTTCGGAATTCAGAGGCTTATGAAAATGTGGCCGGCATTGAGATTGAAAACTCCCTCTATGCGGATGTTTATAATAATAAGGCCATCGGGAATACGGGTGGCATTTTGGTATTTGATTTACCGGATTTAGTCCAAAAAAAGGGCGGTCACGTCCGTGTCCACCACAACCTGGTGAAGGAGAATAATTTGAAGAATTTCGCCCCTAAGGGAAATATCGTGGGGAACGTGCCTAAAGGCACGGGGATGATGGTGTTAGCGGCGAGTAATGTCGAATTTTTCGAGAACCAAATCATCAACAACGCCACTATCGGCGTTGCGATTATCTCCTATTATATGACGGAAAACGGTATCAAAGATAAGGATTACGATCCCTATCCTACGGCAGTTTCGATTCACCACAACACCTTCGAGCGTAAACCGAGAAGGGTGCCTATGGACAGTCGTTTTGGCAAAATGTACCGATTCGTTTTACGTTTCGGTCGTCACGTACCAGCGGTCGTTTACGATGGAATTTTGAACCCAGCGAAGGTGGGTGCAGACGGGAAATATCCGTTGGATTACTCGATTTGTGTGCGTGATAATGTCAACCAAAGCACCGCATTCCTCGATGCCGAGAATAATTTCAAAGGTTTGAAGCAAGGCAAAGATTTGTTTGATTGCGATTTAGAACACGTGAAATCGATTAAATTCTAATGCGGATACTAGGCGTTTTGTTGTTAGCGTTTATTTGGCTTATCTCGGCAGAAACGAATTACCGAGAAAACCTCTCTGATTATGGTTTTTTCAAAGGAACAATTAAAGATCAAATCCCGGCTGACGGCGTCATTCCTTACACCCTCAACTCTCCTTTATTCTCTGACTACGCCTCAAAACTTCGTTTCGTGAAACTGCCCGCTGGTCAATCGGTCGCCTATAATCCGGATTCCGTTTTGCAATTTCCCGTGGGCACGGCGATCGTCAAAACCTTCTATTATCCCATCGACGAACGCAACCCGAAGAAAGGCCGCCGCCTGATGGAAACCCGCGTTTTATTACATGAAGCAAAAGGCTGGGTGGCATTACCCTACATTTGGAACAAAGGACAAACGGATGCCACGCTGGAAGTTGCTGGCGGAAGCGACGTGGTGGCGTGGACAGACGCCTCCGGCAAAAAGCAGTCCTTCGAATACCAGGTGCCTAACATGAACCAATGCAAGGGCTGCCACGAACGCTCTGGTCAAATGACGCCGATTGGCCCATCCGTTCGCCAATTAAACGATGGCCAGCAGTTGCAACATTGGGAGACAGCTGGCATTTTAAAGGGCCTCCCCAAAGACCACATTCCCGCCCTCGTTAACTATTCTAATACGGCAGCTTCCCTCGATGATCGCGTGAAAGCCTACCTCGATATCAATTGTGCACACTGCCATAATCCCACCGGTCCAGCCCGCTCTTCCGGCCTCTATTTAACCTGGGATTCCAAAGACCGCACTGCCTATGGTTTCCTAAAATCACCCGTCGCCGCAGGCCGTGGATCTGGAAATTTGAGTTATGACATTGTTCCAGGCAAGCCGGAACAGAGTATTTTACACTACCGAATGGCTTCTCGTGATCCCGGCGTGATGATGCCTGAATTAGGCAGGCAACTCACTCATCACGAGGGAGTTGAATTAGTTCGTTCCTGGATTTCTTCTTTGCCCCAGTAAGGAGATTTGTTCCGTTTACGGATTTTGGAACAAATGATAATAGTGATGTAATATCTTTTAATTCGAATGTTTCTAGGTTTAGGTAAACATTTTAACCTAAACAAAAAATGAAAAAACTAATCACACTCCTTGCGTTTACGATCCTAGTTAGTGCTGGATCTTTTGCTCAAACAGCTAATCGTTTCACGATCATAGCTTACCACAAATTGCAACCTGGTAAGACATTGGATGATGCAATTGCCATTGAAAAGCAGTGGGCGCAACTTCACCAAGTTAGAAAAAATGCCGGTGTTATATCCGATTGGATTATGTATGTTCCTTATAATGGGATGAAATCAGAAGGAATTGATTTCGATTACATCACAGTAAATGGCGGTCCTGATTTGGATAAACTACATACCTATCCAATGGAGATATTTGCAGACATGGTAAAGGCAGATCCTACTGCGTTTGATAAACTTGCCGCTGCAACAGCTAAAACTCAAACCATTATTCGTCAATCCATTTCCAAAAAAGTGAATGGTACTGCTAAGGGAACGAATAAGAGCCAATTTATGATCATTGATATGATGAAAGTAGCAGATGGCGCCGCTTATGAGGCATTTGAAGGCAAGGTTTTGAAAGTTCATGAGGCTAGAATCGAGGCAGGAAATATCTCTGGATGGTCATTGTATAAATCACTTTATCCTACTTCGGATGATGTTTCTGCTAATTATTGGACGATTCAAAGCTTTGATAAACTATCCAAGTTGGATCAAATGATGGATAGCTATTACAAGGCAATTCCAAAAGCATTGGGGATTTCTCCAGAGGAATTTATGAAGCAAGTAACAGTCAAGCGAACTATGACTGGAACAATGCTTACCACTGTTGCTTTAGCTACTAAATAAACAGAACGATGAAAAAAATTATCATGATTATGGCTGTCGCTACAGCCTTATTTTCTTGCGGTCAAAAGCAAGATGTGGCTGCTACAACGGATGCAACTACTGATTCACTAGGTGGAATGATGACTTCGACAGATGCTAAAACAGCAGCATTTAAGGAACTTACAGAGGCCTATATGGCAAATGATTCTGTGAATTATGGTAAAATATATGCCGATAACGTAAAGACGTATTTCCCTAATGATACTACGGTAGATATCATAGGCAAAAAAGAACACAATGCGGTTTTTTTAGGGCATCATAAAATATTTTCGAATATCAAAAATACCCGGATTCGGACTATGACAATTACCTTAGGGAACGGAGAAACGTGGACAGATACCTGGGGTGTTTTTACCGGAAAAGGGATTGCCTCAGGGAAAGATGTCGTATTTCCATACCACATTGTTGACTTATGGGAGGGAGATAAAATCGTTAAGGAACTTCATTTCTCTGATACGAAACCATTTGAAGTAGAAGCTGCTGCAGCCGCTGCTAAGAAATAGTAAAATTTTTGTTGAAAAGGGTTTAGAAAAAGGGAGTGCTTTTAGTGCTCCCTTTTTTATTTGTTGACTATTTTACGGCTGCCTCTAAATCCTCAATCACGAATTTAGACATCTGTAAAAAGGCATAAGTCGCCTTAGGAGCGGTCTCTGGATTGCTCATTAATTTTCCCAAAACCGAAGGGACAATCTGCCAAGAAACTCCATACTTATCCTTCAACCAACCACACCTTCCCGGCGAACCGCCAGCCACTAAATTGTCCCACAAGTGGTCAATTTCATCCTGGGTATCGACAGTCACCATCATCGAAACGCCTTCATTGAAATGATGATGATGATCCATCGAGCTTTCCATCAAGTGGAAAGGCTTGCCATTTAATGTAAACTGTGAATATTTCACATTCCCTTCTGTGTCGTGCTCCCCTTTTTCATAGAGTGCTTTGTGGAGTATTTCAGAATTGGGGAAAAGGGAGGTATAGAAGTCTATGGCTTCATTCGCTTTACCATTATTATTTCCAGTAAACATCAAGCTAGGCGCCAGCTTCGCGTGCGATTCGTGGTTCTTCATGATTTGCCAATTCACCCCAAACTGATCCGCACACCAGCCATACAAGGGACTCCATGGATAGGTATTTAGATCCATTAACACTTTCCCATTTTCAGTTAATTTCGCCCAAACACGCTTGATCTCCTCTTCGTCTTCTAGGTTCAAGAAGTAGGAAATGGATGGATTAATCGGGTATCCCGGCCCGCCATTCAGGTGCATAAAACGTCTATCAAATAGACGGTAATTCACCGCCATTGGGTTTTCAGAAAGGGGCTCAAAGCCTGAAAAAGTGCTTTGATAAAAGTCAGCAGCCTCTTTTGCATTCTTGTCAAACCAGAGGCAGGTAGCAATTTCGTATATCATAATGGGATTAAATTTCGATAGAAAATACGACTTTCCAAATTACAGCCTCCAAAATATTAACTAAAAAAATAGTTAGAAACATTTTGTAACTAAAAATTTAGTTATACATTTGCCTCAACGAAACGCTCAACGAAAAGTAAAACGAATGAAAAAACTAACACAAGCAGAGGAGCAGGTCATGCAGGTCATTTGGAATTTGCCGGAAGGTGGATTCTTGAAAGACATCATTGAACTGTTGCCGGAGCCGAAGCCACACTCGAATACGGTGGCGACGCTGTTGAAGATTTTAGTGGAGAAGGATTTTGTCCAAATCTCGAATCCGAATCGAAACAACTTGTATTCCGCGAAAGTATCGAAGCGGGATTATTCTGGTCAACGAATGGCCGGTTTAACGGAATCCTTTTTTGACGGATCGTACACGAATGTCGTATCCTATTTAGTAGACAAAAAGCAGATGTCGATTGAGGATTTAGAACTCCTTTTGCAAAACTTAAAATCTAAAGGCGATGAATGAGACCTTAATTTACCTGTTGAAATCGATGATTTATGCAGGGATTTTCTTTGGCTATTATTCGCTATTTCTAAAGAATACGATTTATCACGCCTACAATCGCTTTTACCTGTTAGCGGCAATGGCTTTAAGTGTAGTTTTTCCCATTTTTCATCTAACGATTGGTGTTTTTGAAGAAGAAGTGGCTGCCACACCCGCGTTGAAATACCTGATGTATGGTTCAGCCACTCCCGTTCAGGAAGTCATCATTCCTTGGGAAATAGTTACAATGGGCTCAATCAGTGCCTTATTACTCAGTTATTTAGCCTATTCGGTGATTCGGATTTTCCGATTGAAAGCGATGAATGCCAAAAAACAAATGGGCGATTTTACCTTCATCGAAACAGACTTAGAGGAGGCGCCGTTCTCGTTTTTCTCGAACCTTTTTTGGAAAAAATCAATCTCCATAGAAGACGAAAATGGCCAAAAAATGCTGCGACATGAGCTCACACACATTCGGGAGAAACACTCCTGGGATCGCCTTTTCTCTCAATTGATTTGTTCTATTTTTTGGATGAATCCATTCAACTGGATCATGCAAAAAGAATTGCAAAACATTCACGAATTTATCGCTGACCGGGATGCGGTGGGCGCCGGAGAAGTGGATTCTTTTGCCAAAATGCTCTTACAAACCCATTACGGTAATCATTTTTTAAACCCGAGTCACTCATTCTATTATTCATCCATTAAACGAAGAATTATCATGTTAACAACCTCCCAAGCCCCTAAATACGCCTACTTAAGAAGGGTGGCCGTATTGCCAATGCTGGCCTTTATTTTGGCCCTATTCTCTATACAGTTAAGCGCCCAAGAAACCAAAGCGAAGAAAGCTAAGGCACAGTCGACGGCTGCTAAAGAACAAAAAATAGCCTTAATTGATCAGCATCAAGCTTCATTAGATCAAAAACGTGCTTCGCTCGAACAACAGCGTGCAGCTTTAGATCAAAAATTAGCAGCAACCCAGTACACAGTTACGATGCGACCAGATTCCACTACTTTTTCAGATCCTAAGACAGGCAAAAAAGTGTTTTCCGTAGCCATGCGAGACATGCCACCTCCGCCGCCACCCGCTGCTGCGCCGGGAGCTCCTACACCACCAATGCCACCAGCAGCACCAGAATCCATTTCTATTTCAAAATTGAATGGGAATATCGACTCAAGTGCAATCGTCATCAAAGGAATGCGCGACGGTAAAGAAATAACTGTAACTGTCAAAGGATCGAACAAAAACATTTCTCCTACTGATCAAGCAAGAGTTGTCTTGAAGCCCTCTTCAGGAGATAAAATCAAACCACTCATCGTCATCGATGGAGTCATCACCTCTGAGATGAATTTAAACGACCTTAACCCGACTAACATCCAATCGATGAATGTCTTGAAAGGGGAAGGTGCGAAGGTAAAATATGGAGAAAAAGGGGCGAACGGGGTAGTTGAAATTACCACCAAAAAGCCCTAGCGCAAACGAGTTTAAAAAATGATTTATTATTCTGTAATAGCCGGTGACTTTCACAGGCTATTACCGTTTAGTCCCATTTGTAAAAATTAAGTAGAACGGTTACCTTGTAGGCCAAAACCAAAAAACCGTGAAAAAATTCTTCAAAATCCTGGGCTGGACCCTTTTAACCTTTATCGTTCTTTTATTCGCCGCAGGTAGTCTTTTCATCTACAAAGTGAAAAACGGATTTCCGGTTTCTTATGAAACCGAGAAGCCTGGAATTTCAATTCCTTCAGATAAACCTGCGGTGTTATTGTTCTCAAAAACAACGGGTTTTCGCCATGGCGAATCGATCGATGCTTCAAAGCCTGTGTTGAAGGATTTAGCGGCTAAAAATGGCTGGTTTGTGTATGAAACCGAAGAAGGTGGAGTATTTAATCCAGAGCAATTAGCGCAATTTGAGGTGGTGATTTTTGATAATTCCACGGGACCAGTTTTGAGTGAAGAGCAGCAAATAACCTTACAAAAATACGTGGAGAATGGTGGAACCTTGATGGGAATTCACGGTGCGGGAGACGATTCGCATCACGAGTTTCATTGGTACGAACTAAACCTTTTAGGCACGCGCTTTTCGCACCATCCCTTAAATCCGCAGTTCCAAAAAGCACAAGTGAGCCTTCGTGACACGACTTTTTCACCTGCATTAGCTAAGTCTTTTGAGGGAAATGATGAATGGTATGTATTCTTCAATCAACCTACGAATGCCACTATTGTGTATTCCATTGATGGAGACAAGATTTTGCCTAGTGGGAATATGTTGTGGATGAAGGACAAGAATTTTGGGATGGGCAAAAACCACCCGGTGGCTTGGCATAAAAAAGTAGGAAAAGGGAAGACCTTTTATACATCGATGGGCCACTCGAAGGAGGTTTGGGCAAATCCAGATTTTGTTAGCTTGATTGAAGAGGCAATTCGCTGGGGCGCTAAAAAGTAGCTGGATCTGGACAATTTTCCGCATAAAAAGTCACATCTCGTTTAGAACAAACGCCTGGATAATCGCCGTGAAATCCTTGCAGATCGCGAATGAGTTGAAAATGGAGGTGCGAAGGCCAACCGCCATTTTCGTCCGAGTTGCCTAGGTGACAAAGAAGATCTCCCGCGGCTACAGGCATTCCTTCGTCTATCTCAGCCATATCTTCCATTCCTAGATGACCGTATAAACTGTAGATGTTTTCTGCTGGGTGGTAGAGGATAATCGTGGGGCCATAATTTCCGGAGCCTCGATTAACTTGAAAGCTGTGAACGATTCCTGCTAGTGGCGCGAAAACGGGTGTTCCTGCCGGTGCCCAGAGATCAACTCCCAAGTGAATGTTCCTGAAATCGTCCGCGTTCGTCGCAAAGTTTTCGTGCGCTTCGTAGATGATGCGGTGTTCGAGGTATCCGCCCACACCGTATTTGGCCCCTAATTTTTCTTCCATATACGCACAAAAAGCGTCGATTTTCGAATAAATACGGCGTTTTAGCTCCTTATTCTTCGCACTTAGATCCAGCTGGATGCTGTTATCAGGCGTTAGCGGCTCGTAAAATAGGCGGTTAATCATTCTTGAATTTATTTGCTTAAATTTAGTCAAAGATAAATGATGCGCCTTCTATTCACCCTGCTTCTTGCCCCCTTTTTCGTCTTCGCACAGCAAAAATATCAGTTAACTGGATCCGTTGTGGAGAAAGGGAATACAGCTATTCCGGGGGCTAGTGTATTCCTTGAAGGCACCACAATGGGGACGCAGACGGATGCGAATGGGCATTTTAGTTTGAAAAATATACCGGCAGGGCGGCATCGTTTAGTCGCTTCCATGGTGGGATATGTGCCTAAAATGGTCTTGATCGATTTCCCTGGAAAAACGTCGGAATTGACATTCAGTTTAGAAGAAGACAACAAAACACTTGCCGAAGTGCGGGTAGTGGGCACGCAGGACAAGACTTGGGAAAAGCAATTCAGGGCATTTGAGAAAGGGTTTTTAGGGGAAAGCTACAGTAAAAAAGAAGTCTATATTACGAACCGCGAGGTGGTGGATTTTACGGAAAATGAAGAAGCATTCACCGCTAAGGCTACTCAACCTTTACAAATTGTGAATAAGACGCTGGGCTATAAGATCACGTATTTTATGGACAATTTTGAGAAGACGAATAGTCTGACTGCCTATAAGGGTTTGGCGAGTTTTGAGAAATTGGTACCGGAAGATGCGCGGCAGGAGCGAAGGTGGCAGCGAAATCGCGTGGAGGCTTATGAGGGTTCGATGAAGCATTTTTTGAAGGCTTTGGTGGAAAATCGATTGGAAGAAGAGGGATTCAATGCCTATTTATTGAAGCCGGAATACTTGAATAATTTGCGGAGGGGCCTGTTTTTTGATCGAAATAATGAACGGCATGTGGTCTTTAAGGCACCGGATTTGGTAGGCGCTATCTCCCCAGATGGTTTGACTACCTTGGAATGGCGAATTCCCATGGAAATTGTATTCAATAAAAAACGTGTGGCCAGACCCATCTTTATGGACGCGCCCTATCCCTACACGATTTTGATTCCCAAAGGCCTCATTCAAGTGACGAATGCGGGGGATTTAATGAATCCTTATTCGATTGAAATGCGGGGGGAGATGGGCAAAATAGGGATGGCGGACTTACTTCCTTTGGACTTTGACATAAATCAACCTTAGTCTGTTCATCGCCAGGATGTTACGAAACGTCTACTAGACCGGTTTACAGCATACTTTTTTTCTACATTTACGTTTAGCTGAAAAAAAGATATCTATGCGTTTATACACTCTGGTTCTATCTGTTTTATTATTCAGCTGCAAAGATGCGCTGGACACCGTCGTTTCGGATCCGTATACGGAGATTAAGAAAGCACTATCCATCAATCCACTCGCTTTAGAGAATTATGCCGCACAAGGCAAGCCTGCCTATGTGAATAAGGATAATACGGGGGCGAATGCCATCACGGATAAAACAGCGAGTCTGGGTCGCGTCTTGTTTTACGACAAGAATCTGAGTACGAATAATACGATTGCCTGTGCGAGTTGTCATAAGCAGGAATTTGCGTTTGGGGATACAGCCACGGCGAGTCTAGGCGTGGAAAATGGGCGTACGGTGAGGCATTCGATGCGCTTGATTAATACGCGTTATGCGGTAGAGGCGAAGTTTTTCTGGAATGAACGGGCGGCAAGTTTAGAGGCGCAGACGACGATGCCCATTGTGGATCATTTAGAGATGGGTTTTAGTGGCCAAACCGGACGCGGCAACATCACTTCACTCATCACAAAACTGAACGGAATTGGCTATTACAAGGAACTTTTTAAACTCGCTTATGGCGATGCGACGATAACGGAGGCGCGGATGCAAACGGCTTTGGCCCAATTTGTTCGCAGCATACAATCTTTTGATTCGAAATACGATATTGGCCGCGCACAAGCACCAAACGACGCAGCGCCTTTCCCTAATTTCACCGCACAAGAGAATGCGGGCAAGAATTTATTTCTCACTCCGCCCATCTTTAATGGTGCGAGCGAACGAATTGGAGGAGGTTTAGGCTGTAATGCCTGCCATCAAGCCCCGGAATTTGACATTGATCCGAATACACGCAATAATGGCTTTATCGAGGTAATCGGTAGCAACCAAACGGATCTGGATAATACCCGTTCTCCTTCTTTACGTGACATCTTAAATACCGCCGGAAACGCGAATACGCCTTTTATGCATACCGCCGTTCCGGTGAACATTCGCCAGGTATTAGCTCATTATAATTCGATTGCAGCTGCTCCTCGTAACACGAATTTAGACCCGCGTTTAAAGCCTAATAACATAGGTCAAAACCTCCAAATGACTCCTACCGAAATCGATGCAATGGTCGCCTTTTTGCGCACCTTAACCGGGAAAGATGTCTATACGAACAAGAAATGGGGGAGTCCATTTCTATAGATAATTGTGTAATATTGTCGGAATAAAATCATCCGATGAAAAAAATCTTCTTACTCTTTGCGCTGCCATTATTCGCTCAAGCGCAGCAAATTGACAAAATCATTACGCGCGCAGAAACGGAGCGCATTGAAACCTATTTAGCTTCTGACGAGCTGGCGGGCAGAAAACCGTTCACACCAGGCATTGAAAAGGCGGCACAATTTATCTCCGCAGAATTCGAGAAATCGGGTTTGCAGAAGACGAATAACTCCTATTTGCAGAGTTTCCCGATGTATCAATCGAAGCTTATTTCCGTAGCCGGCGGTCTAGATGAACAAACCTTAGAGTTAAAACAGGTCGCCATTATTTCCAAAGAATCATCCATCCAGATCGACGAGAAATCGGGTTTTGATGTGGTGAGCCTTAAGGAAGGTGAGAATTTTGGCCAAAATGCCTACCGCATTATGAGTGCAAAAAAACCAACGATCGCCTTCTTGCACGAGAGCTTTGCGAAATTCATCCCGCGCCTTTCCGGCAGAGGTCCGCTGAGAGAAAATCAATCCACCATTATTTTCGTGATTGCGAATACCATTCCTACGAAGTTTAAAGTGAGTGCGACGCAGCAAGTAGAGAAACTACAACTTTCAAACATTGTAGGCATCCTACCCGGGAAAAGCCGTCCGAACGAATACGTGATTTTCTCTGGCCACTACGACCATTTAGGCATAGGAAAACCCGTAGCAGGCGATTCCATTTACAACGGCGCGAATGACGATGCTGCAGGAACTACGGCGGTGATGATGCTCGCTAAATATTATGCTAAAAAGCGCGACAACGAACGCACTTTGATCTTTGCAGCCTTCACGGCTGAGGAAAGTGGAGGACACGGTAGCGTGTATTTCTCCAAGCAATTTAATCCCGATCAAGTGATGGCGATGTTCAACCTCGAGATGATCGGTACCGAAAGTAAATGGGGTAAAAACAGTGCCTACATCACAGGTTACGAGAAGTCATCGATGGGCGAAATTCTGAAGAAGAATTTAGTAGGAACCCAGTTCACTTTTTATCCGGATCCGTACGTAGACCAAAACTTGTTCTACCGCTCGGACAATGCCACCTTAGCACAATTAGGCGTTCCAGCCCATACGATTTCTACGTCTAAGATGGACAGCGAGCCGAATTACCACAAGGCGAGTGATGAGGTACAGACTTTGGACCTAGACAATATGACCGAAATCATTAAGGCGATCGCGAAGAGCGCAACGAGTATTATTTCCGGACAAGATACGCCTAGCCGCGTAGATACGACCAAACTTAAGTAATCACTCTACCTATAAAGGCATAAAAAAAGCCGCTCCAGAAATGGAGCGGCTTTTCATTTTAAACCTTGATTACTTATTCAAGTTCGGGTTGTTTTGAACCTCTTGAATAGGAATCTTCAATGTTAAACGTGAATCGTTGTAAAGGATAGGTGTTCCTACGAACTTCAAGTGGTTAGAACCTCTTAAAACTGTTCCTTTATTACGCTTTAACGATAAGTAAGACTTTCCTTCACCCCAAAGCTCGATACGAGTCTGTAAGTAAATCTCATCTAACAACGCTTTCCCAGTTAATGCATCGATATAAGATGCATCAGGAACACGTAAGGCCATGATCGCTTTTAGAGATTTTCTAGCCGTTGCTTCGTCACCAGTTTTTGCACTAGCTTCTGCATTTAACAAGTACATCTCCTCCACACGCATGTAGATATAATCCGCGTCGATTGTTCTTTGACCACCGATTACTTTTAATGGGTGATAGAACTTGCCGATAGGAGCTAACTTATTCGCTGTAGAGAATTGTGCCTTTCTAACGTCAGTAGCTGGGATTAAGTCGTAAAGACCTTTGTCCATACCTTTGATATCACCCGCCCAAGCGTATGAGTACGTGTAAAGGTCCATTTGTCCCCACCAAGAGATCAAGTTTAACTTAGAGTCAGTGGTGATATCCACACCCCACATCCATTGGCTTGTCGCTACGTTGTTAAATCCGCCTAAAACTTCTGTTCCAGTCATGATTTTGAAACCACCGTTTGCGATGATATCAGCAGTCACTGTTTTCATCGCTGCGTTGTTACCCATCGCACCGTGAACGTACGCTAACATACCTTTGGCTACGTTTGCGTTCACTTCCGCTTTAGAAGCTCTAGTGAAATCAGACAATAACGATTGTGCATCTGTTAAATCTTTGATCATTAACGCATACACGTCCGCTGCAGTGCTCTTAGGCAAGTTTGGATCTGTCGTGTTTGTGTACAATGGTAAGATCTTCTCGGTAGGCACGTACTCGTTTTGGTAGTATTGCGCTAAGTAGAAATACGAGAAGGCACGCATCGCTTTCGCTTGACCCATGTACCAGCGACCTGAAGCCGTTCCTGGGATTGCGTTGCTACCCCCTAAACCATCGATTACTGTGTTAGCAGCAAAGATTAAGCGGTAGTAGAAGCGCCATGCTTGGTAGTTATCATCAACCGTGTAATCTTGAGTTGTTTGGAATTCTGTAATCGTTCTAAACCAACCGTAGATAACGGATGTTAAAGCCATATCTCCAGAAAGTAAATCTCCGTAGATATCGTATGATTTATGGCCAAAGTCATCGTGACCCGTCGTACCGCCAGAACCAGCGCCATACATCGTAGCATAAATACCTGCTACGTTCGCAGATTGTAAACCTGGATTTAAAGCAGAGGCCTCCGCGATTTGATTTGCTGAAATCAATTCGGTCGGTTCTGTCTGCAAAAATTCTTCTTTACAACTAACCGTTCCCATTAGAACAGCCGCAAATAAAAATTTATATACTGTTTTCATCTTTCTATTTCGTTTAAAAAATTAAAACTTAACGCGTAAGCCTGCTGTCATCGTAGACAAAGGAGAATAACGATACGTATCAGATCCTCCCGTTTCAGCCGTACTTGGGTTGAAACCATTTCTAGCAGATGCTAAGAATAAATTATCTCCAGATACCCAGATATAAACACTTGAAATAGGGCTATTTCTGAAGAATTTGCTAGGAACCTTGTAACCGATTTGAACGTTGTTCAACGCTAAGAAATCAGATTTCGTGATGAAACGAGTCGATGTAGAACTTACGTTCGCATCTTGACCAGCTGATAAACGAGGAACGTCAGTTGCGCTACCTGGTTTTGTCCAACGTGCTAAGATGTCTGTCGAGTAGTTATTACCACCTGCAGCACCACCTGAGTTCATTAAACCAGCATAAGCACCATCATACGCGTATCCACCTAAGCTGTAAAGGAATTGCATGTTAATGTCAAAGTTTCCTAAACCACCGTTCAAGCTAAATGCACCTCTAACTGTAGGGAATGGAGATTTGTCAACGAATTTCGTGGTAGCTTCTGCATACGTTGCCGTTCTAGAGACTTTCACTTGAGCCATTTGCTCTGGCGTTTTCGCTTGGAAATCCGCTAAAGAAGGGATGTTTTCTGCAGTTTGGCGAATACCATCTGCATTTGAATCTACCCAATATACGTTCCACTCAGATACACCCGTTTCTGGATTCACACCTGCGTACTCACGTACATAGAAATCGAAGATCGAGTGACCTACAGCTCTTCCGTAAGCTCCATCGATATCAATGATTTTTTCTTTACCCGTAGCTGGGTCGATCGGTAAACGAAGCATTTCGTTTTTGATCATCTCGCCGTTCACCGTGAAGTCTAAGTAGTTTTTCTTCGTTTGGATTAAGTGTGCTGTTACATCAAATTCGATACCTGTATTACGTAAAGCACCATCATTCACACGTAAAGACGCATAACCTACAGAAGGTCCTACTTTACGATCGAAGATCAAGTTATCTGTCGTCTTCGTGTAGTAATCGATGGCAGCGTTAATGTATTTGCCTAATTTGAATTCAGCACCTACTTGGAATTGCTTCGAAACCTCCCACGTTAAATCTGGATTACCCTTCGAAACGAAAGATAAAGAGATGTTTGAGTTCAAGTTTTGTACTTGGAATAAGTCATATCCAGGATATAGACCGATACCACCTTGCTCTCCGATTAAACCGTATGAAGTCTTCACCTTTAAGTCTTTGATGAAATCCACATTCTCCATGAAGCCTTCTTTGGAAACTAACCAAGCAAAACCTACGGAACCGAAGTTACCCCATTTGTTTGTCAAGAAACGAGATGAACCGTCACGTCTTACAGTAGCAGATAAGAAGTATTTGCCATCGTAGTCATAGTTTAATTGACCAAAATACGACTCTAATGAGTAGTTATTCAAGTACGATCCTGGAGGGTTTGAGATAACTGCGTTGTTGAATTCAACACCGTCCGGCATCACTAACTTGTACATGGAAGCCCACATGTACTTCGTTTCCGTTGCATAGCTTTCGTGCGCTACGAATGCCTCAAAGTTGTGTGCATTAAACGCCTTCTTGTAACGCAATAAGTTTAACAAGTTATAGTTTAAGTTTTCTGTTTTTTGCTTGTAGATATAACCACCTTGACCTGAGTTAGGACCATAGAATGGGTTATTCTGTGTGTCTTGGCTTGAGTTTGAATATTGTAAACCTAATTTATTCTCGAATGACAAGTTAGGAGTGATTTGAATATTCAAGGAAGTCGCCGCGTTCACATCGTGTGTCTTGTTATTACGGATACCTAACTTCGCATCAGCAATCGAGTTCGTTAAGGCACCAAAACCACGACCTACACCGTAATCATATTGGTATCCATTGTAATACGGATCACGTACGTACTGAGACGTCGTGTTATCATGTAAGAACAAAGGATAGATCGGTGGCAAGTTATCTACGAACCAGAACACAGAACCGGAGTCAGAAGTTTGACCTGGGTTGTTTTGCGTGCTGTAAGAGTAACCAATGTTTGTTGTTGAGCTTAACCAAGACTTAGGGTTGTGTGTTAAGTTCAAACGTGTCGAATAACGCTTGTAATCCGTATTGATCGAGTAACCTACATCTTCCAAAGCACCATACGATGTATAGTATCTCGTTTTGTCGTTACCACCACTGATTTTCAAGGTAGCTTCGTTACGATTCGAGTTTTGGAAAGCGAAATCACCCCAGTTTTCTGGATTGTAACGACGGGCTGTACCTGGAACTACTTGTTTTGTAGCTGGGTCAATTAATTGAGCCGCAGGTACTGTCCACATGTTGTAGTTAGGCATGTTTGCAAACAAGTTTGTGTTTGCATAAGCTGTAGGGTTTGCATTCGCTAACGCAACCCCTTTGTTGTAATAGCCTTCCCAAGTCAAGCCGATGTATTGCTCTGGGTTACGGATCGTGCTATAACGAGGTAACAAGCTCATGTTTTGGCCTGATTTCAAGTCTAATTCAATCACAGCATCACCTGATTTTGAACCTTTCTT
>CANFWR010000046.1 GCA_947450865.1 Cytophagaceae bacterium | reverse complement strand
CGCCGTTACGTAAACCTATGCAATCTTTAAAACAACATTTTCAGGTACCCTATTCCTACGAGGTATTCTTCACGGAACGTTTATTTGCGCCAGAAAATCGCGTTTTTGCTGATTTTGTCCAAAACTTTGGCAACCCGAGCTTTCGCAAAAAGATTCTTTTTGTACTCGATAAAGGAATAACGGATATTCAGACCGAATTAACCACAGAAATCGTCCGTTATTTTCAAGCGCATTCTCCCGCTGATTTAGCCCCAGAAATTCTAGTGCTTCCAGGCGGAGAGGTATGTAAAAATGACCCTCGCTTTTACGAGGAAGTAATTCGCGCGTTAGATGAGCACGGAATCGATCGTCACTCATTTGTGGCCTGCATTGGTGGTGGGGCATTCTTAGATATGGCCGGCTATGCCGCTGCTATCTCCCATAGAGGCGTTAAATTCATCCGCATTCCTACGACTGTATTATCCCAAAACGATTCGGGTGTAGGGGTTAAAAACAGCGTCAATTACCTAGGCAAGAAGAATTTCCTCGGGACGTTCGCACCTCCTGTAGCCGTATTTAACGATTATTCGTTTCTTGAAAGTTTAGGTGACCGCGATTGGCGTTCTGGTATTGCGGAAGCAGTTAAAGTTTCCCTCATTAAAGATATTAGCTTTTTTTCCTGGTTAGAATCAACTGCGGATGCGATGAATCAACGCGATAAGTCCGTGATGATTGAGCAGATTTACCGCTGTGCCTCGCTGCACATGAAACACATCGCCAGCGGAGATCCCTTTGAACTTGGTTCGGCTAGACCTTTGGATTTTGGCCATTGGGCGGCACATAAATTAGAATACTTAAGTGATTTCAAAATCCGTCACGGTGAAGCGGTGGCGATTGGGATTGCCTTAGATAGTGTCTATTCGCACTTGATTGGTCATTTGACGAAAGAGGATGTAGACCGAATCATACACTTGTTGAAAAAACTGGGTTTTGCTATTTTCCACCCTGCTTTGGCAGAAAACGACAAAATCAACATAACAAACGGCTTAAATGAATTCAGAGAACATTTAGGCGGTCAATTAACCATCACCTTGCTAGAACAAGTAGGCAAAGGCGTGGAAGTGCACGAGATGGATTTCGATCTCATCAAAAAATCAGTCGACTACCTGGAAGAAATCGCCTAATATGATAACACCTTACGGACACCTGAGTTATTGCAGTAATATTCATACCGGAGAGATTTGGTCGGAACATTTTGCGCAATTAAAGCAGCACGTTCCGGCGGTGAAGGCACAGGTTTCTCCTGTAAATCCAATGGGTTTAGGCCTGCGATTTGCGAATCAAGCGAGTATTGATTTGCAAGATCCTGCAGCATTAAAGGCCTTACAATCCTGGCTATCAGAACAAAATCTCTACGTTTTCACCCTAAATGGATTCCCTTACGGAGGTTTTCACAACACCATCGTAAAAGATCAGGTACACGCGCCCGATTGGACTACGACGGATCGAAGGGATTACACCATTCGTTTAGCCCATATTTTAGCTGCACTATTATCTGAAAACGAGGGAGGTATTTCTACTTCTCCCCTGTCCTACAAATACTGGTGGAATACAGCAGAAGAGCGCCATCAAGCGATTCAAACATCGACTCAACATCTATTGGAAGTAGTCGATGTATTAGCTGAAATCGAAGAAAAAACAGGCAAAACTATCCATATCGATATCGAACCGGAGCCGGATGGCTTATTGAGCAATCATAGCGATTTTGTGTCCTGGTACGAGCAGGTATTATTGCCAGCAGGAAATCCAGATTTAATTCGAAAACACATCCAATTGTGCTTTGACATCTGCCATTATGGAGTGAGTTTTGATGCACCTGAGGCGAGTATTCAGGAGTTGAAGAGTAAAAAAATCCCAGTTGGAAAAATTCAAATCAGTTCTGCCCTGCGGGTCGATTTAAGAGAACAAGAGACAGAAAAGATCAAGGAATTACAGAAATACCAAGAACCCGTTTATTTACACCAAGTGAAAGCCTTGCGTAAAGACGGTTCCTATCAAGAATTCAAGGATTTAGATGAGGCCTTTGCAGCCTATTTACCTGGTACTTATGACGAATGGCGGGTTCATTTCCATGTGCCCCTCTTTTTAGAGACTTATGGCTTATTAGGATCTACCCAAAAAGAAATCCGAGAAACGCTAGCGATCCAAAAGGCTAGTCCGTTTACGAATCATTTGGAAATAGAAACCTATACCTGGGGCGTATTACCTCCCGCCTTCCAAGTACCGATGGCTGAATCCATTAGCCGCGAAATTAAAACGATCACAGACCTATTGGGACTATGAAAAAGACTGCCGTAATTGATGTAGTTGGACTAAGCGAAAGTGTTATTTCCGCGGAGTACACCCCCTTTTTATATGCCTATATCCAAAAGAAGCAGATTCAAAAAATCCAGCCTCCTTTTCCGGCGGTAACAACCACCTCCCAATCGGTGTATTTGACGGGTAAAAACCCATCAGAGCACGGCATTGTAGGGAATGGTTGGTATGATAAGACGGATTCGGAAGTGAAGTTTTGGAAACAATCGAATCCCTTAGTGGGGGCAGAAAAGATCTGGGAGGCAGCGAAGAAGAGAGATTCGAATTTTACTTGCGCCAAAATGTTTTGGTGGTACAACATGTATTCCTCAGCGGATTATTCCGTCACTCCTCGACCTCAATACCATTCAGACGGTGTTAAAGCGCCCGATTGCTATTCTCATCCTGCCAGCTTGCGAGATGAATTGCAAGCGAAGCTGGGCACATTCCCTTTGTTTAATTTTTGGGGTCCGAATGCGAATATCAAGTCCACCCAATGGATTGCGGATGCGTCCATCTATGTGGATGAAAAATACGATCCTACGCTGAACCTGATCTACCTCCCGCATTTAGACTATTGTCTACAGAAGTTTGGGGTAGATTTGCCGGCTATTGCAAAAGAGTTAAACGAAATAGATCGGGTTTTAGAACAATTGATTACTCATTTCGAGGCCAAAAACACCGAGATCATCTTGCTTTCTGAATATGGAATTAACGATGTCAATACGCCGATTCACTTAAATCGCGTATTACGCGAGGCGGGTAAAATCGCCATTCGAGAAGAGCAAGGTTTGGAATTATTGGATCCGGGTGCGAGCGAAGCTTTCGCCGTTTCTGACCATCAAATCGCCCATATCTATTGTAAGAATCCAGCTGAAATCAGAGCCATTTTCGAAAAGGTTCCGGGCATCGCTAAAATCTTCAGTGGCAAAGAACTGGAAGAATACCAGATTGCACACGAACGTTGCGGCGATCTGGTTTTGGTCGCAGATTCTGACAAATGGTTTACCTATTATTATTGGTTAGATGATGCAAAAGCGCCGGACTTTGCGCGTTGTGTGGACATCTTCAAGAAACCAGGTTACGACCCTGTGGAAATGTTTATGGATCCTAAAAATCCCTTCATAAAGCTCAGAGCGGCCTATAAATTAGCGCGTAAGCTTTTAGGCTTCCGTTACCGTATGGACGTAATTCCGCTCGATGCCACTCTAGTGAAGGGTTCGCACGGAAGTCCTTTCTGCGATGAGGCCTATTATCCTGTTTTCATTTCGTCGCAAAATATCGACAAACAGATACCATCAACTCAAGTATATCAATATATTTGGGAAACAATTTTCCCTAATTAATATGAAAAAGATCAGCACAATTTTTGCCTTCGTTGTAGCAATGATGGCATTCAGTACCCAAATCCACGCACAAGGTATGGATCCACAAGCGATGGTTCAGCGTCAAGTAGATCGCATGACAACTGAATTAAGTTTGTCTAAAGATCAAGTTGCTAAAGTGGAACCCTTAATTGCAGCTCGTATGAAAAAGATGATGGAATTACGTGAGCAAGGAATGGAAAGAGAAGAGATGATGGCCGAAATGAAGAAAGTCAATGATGCACAAGCAGAGCAATTCAAAGCAATCTTATCGCCAGAACAACAAGAGAAATACAAAACGATGCAAAGCCAAATGCGTCAAGGCGGACCGCCAAGAGAATAAGTAAAAAAAAAGGCTCCTCAGATTGAGGAGCCTTTTTTTTATTTACCTAATACGATATTCACAATCCGTTTCGGCACTACAATCACTTTCGAAGGCGTCTTGCCCTCTAAATGTTTCGTTACTTGATCATTTGCTAATACAGCGGCCTCAATCTCAGCCGGCGTTGCCGTCACAGGGAAAGCAAGCGTTAATTTCACTTTACCATTGAATGAAATCGGGTAATTGAAATCATTTTCCTCCAAGAAGGCAGCGTTGAATGCAGGGAATGAAGCATAGGATATACTTCCCTCCTGCTCGCCTAAAGCTGCCCACAATTCTTCTGCGATGTGAGGTGCGTAAGGAGACAGCAAGATCACTAATTCCCGTAATACTAATTTCTTGTGGCATTTTAGGGCCCCTAAATCATTCACGCAAATCATCAAGGTCGACACTACTGTGTTGAACGAGAAGCGATCTAAATCATCTTGCACCTTGCGAATCGCCGTGTGCAATACTTTCAATTCTTCAGGCGTTGCAGGTGCGTCCACTAGTTTCGAGGTGTTCGTGTTATCATCAAAGAATAAACGCCAAACCTTGCGCAAGAAATTATGCGAACCTGAAATACTGTTCGTATTCCAAGGCTTAAATTGTTCTAAGGGTCCTAAGAACATCTCGTAGACACGAAGGGTGTCTGCGCCGTATTTGGCAATCAAATCATCCGGATTAACGACGTTAAACTTCGATTTCGACATCTTCTCCACTTCCCAACCGCACACATATTTTCCGTCTTCTAAAATAAATTCCGCATCCGCAGGCACGTCATTTCTTGATTTTTTGAAGGCCTCTAGATCTAATACATCATTTTCTACGATATTCACATCCACGTGAAGTGCTGCCACGTCATATTGATCTTTCAAGCCATGGGAAACAAAAGTGACTTTGGCAGAATCCTTTAAGCGATAAACGAAGTTCGAACGCCCTTGAATCATCCCTTGGTTAATCAATTTCTTCGCAAATTCCTCTTCCGGCACATAGCCTAAATCTTTCAAGAATTTGTTCCAAAAACGTGAATACAACAAGTGCCCCGTCGCGTGCTCAGATCCACCAATGTATAAATCCACCGCTTTCCAGTAGTTAATCGCCTCTTTCGAAGCAAATTCACCTGAATTCGTGGCATCCATATAGCGGTACCAATACCAAGATGAGCCAGCCCAACCCGGCATTGTAGACCATTCGTAATCGTATTGTCCTTTGTATTTCCAATCTGACGCAGCGCGACCTAAAGGAGGTTCGCCTGTTTCCGTAGGAAGGTATTTATCTATTTTAGGTAGTTCCAAAGGTAATTCAGACTCTTCAATCAAATAAGGCAATAAATCGCCTGAGGCCGTTGGTTTGAAATAGACTGGAACAGGTTCTCCCCAATAGCGTTGACGGCTAAACACCGCATTTCGCATTCTGTATTGTACTTTACCTTTTCCGATTCCGTTCTCCTCTAACCAAGCGTTTAAGGTATTCGTCGCTTCCTTGTAGCCCATTCCATTAATCATTCCTGAATTAATGTATTTCCCCTCTTTCGTTGGATCCGCTTGTTTATCGATGTCTTTTTGGCCATCTAAAATGGATGGAATAGGCAAATCAAAATGTTTCGCAAAATTCCAGTCACGCTGATCACCCGATGGAACGCCCATCACGGCTCCCGTACCATATCCGGCTAACACATAGTCAGCTAAGAATAAAGGAACGCGTTCTTGGTTCATTGGGTTGATCACATAAGTTCCGGTGAAAACACCAGAAACCGTTTTTACCTCAGAGACACGGTCCAGTTCTGAACGGGTTTTCGCCCAATTCACATATTCCTCCACCGCTTCTTTCTGAGCTGGTGTCGTCAATTCCTCCACCCACTCGTGCTCTGGTGCTAACACCATGAAGGAAACCCCATAAATGGTGTCCACACGCGTAGTGAATACTTTTATCTTCTTATCCGAAACGTTTTCAATGGCAAATTCCACATCCGTTCCGATCGATTTTCCAATCCAATTGCGTTGCTGCTCTTTCAAAGAATCAGCCCAATCCACCTCGTCTAATCCTCTTAATAAACGATCAGCATAGGCTGTGATGCGCATCGACCATTGGCGCATTTTCTTCTGCTCCACTGGGTAACCACCACGCTCTGAAACTCCGTCTTTGACTTCATCATTCGCTAAAACCGTCCCTAATTGTGGACACCAGTTGACAACTGAGTCATCCAAATAAGCTAGACGGAAGCTCAATAAATAGGCATATTGCTCGTCCGCAGACATCGCATTCCATTGCTCAGCGGTGATTCGAGTGACTTCTTCATCGCACACGGCTTTTAATCCGATCGAACCTTTGGCCCCTAAAATAGTCTTCAAGGTTTCAATAGACTCCGCTTTATCCGTTTCCTGGTTATACCAAGAATTGAATAATTGCATAAAAATCCACTGCGTCCACTTGTAATAAGAAGCATCAGATGTTCTGACCTCTCTCGACCAATCGAAAGAGAATCCCATATTCTTCAATTGCTCGATGTAACGAGCGATATTTTGTTCTGTGGTGATAGCGGGATGCTGACCTGTTTGAATCGCATATTGCTCAGCAGGTAGGCCAAAAGAGTCAAAACCCATCGGGTGCAACACCTCATATCCCTGCAAACGCTTGTAGCGCGCCATAATATCAGAGGCAATATATCCCAGCGGATGGCCCACGTGTAATCCGGCTCCAGATGGATACGGAAACATATCTAAGACATAATATTTGGGCTTCTCTGGATTTACCTGAGCTTGGAATATTTCATTAGCTTCCCAAAACGATTGCCAAGCTTTCTCGATCTCTCTAAACTGATACTCTGTACGCATAAAATGTTTTTATTGTAAACGGAGATGCAAATTACGGCTTTTTTATGAAAAAATATTTACTCTACTTTGTTGGTAGATTAAGTAAAGTCTATTAGCTTTGTAGGGAATTAAAAAATCTATGCCTCCTAAAAGAAATTTTCCGAGTATTTTTAATGCCATCCAAACCATCTGGATGCGTGATCGTAGCATCACTGAAGTGATTATTCACATTAGCAATGCGCTGGCATTGATGATCGTGGGGCATCTTTTATTCACGTACCTTACGGCAGAAAAAGTAATCGCTGTGTTTAATACGGTTGATTCTTCCATTTTATATTATGTTTTAGGAGGATTTATTGCCCAAATGATTGACGGGGCCCTAGGCATGGCATACGGTGTAACTGCTACCACCTTTTTATTGTCAGTGGGTATTACCCCTGCCGCGGCTTCTGCTAGCGTTCACGCTTCGGAAGTGTTTACGTCCGGAGTTTCAGGCTATATGCACTTGAAGTTTGGGAATGTGAATTCCAAATTATTTAAGACACTCGTGATCCCAGGAGTGATTGGAGCTATCTTAGGAGCTTATGTCTTATCGAGTTTAGAAGATTATGCGGGATACATTAAACCGATTGTTTCCGTCTATACTTTATTCTTAGGTGCCATTATCATTCGGAAGGCCCTAATTAAACGTCAAGAAAAACGTCAATTGAAACGAGTAGGCTGGCTAGCACTCTTTGGTGGCTATTTAGATTCCATTGGTGGCGGCGGTTGGGGACCGATTGTCTCTTCTACCCTGATTGCCTCAGGACGTCATCCTAAATATACTATAGGCAGTGTGAACTTGACGGAGTTCTTCGTTTCACTTGCTTCATCGCTAACCTTTTTTGCTGTCATCGGTCTAGGATATTTACATGTGATCATCGGTTTAATTTTAGGTGGTGTCATTGCGGCTCCGATTGCAGCTCGATTAGCCAATAAATTACCAGTAAAATCGATGATGATTCTCGTGGGAATCGTGATTATCATTGTCAGTCTACGTCAGATTATCTTAGGGGTTCCAAAATTTTTGTAGATATTTGCAGTCAATTGTCATAAAAGGCTAATGATTGTCAATACACAAACGCTTCTAGAAAAGTTCTTATCCTCCACTGGCGTATCTACCGATACCCGAAAAATCCAAGCAGGAAATTTATTCTTCGCCTTAAAAGGGCCTAATTTCAATGCCAATGCGATGGCAGCGGAAGCATTAGAAAAAGGGGCACAATATGCCATCATTGATGATGCGGATTATTTAGCGGGAGAACGGACTTTATTGGTAGAAGATGGATTATTGGCCCTGCAAGCTTTGGCAACTGCCTATCGCCAGACTTTAACGATTCCAATCGTTGGTCTAACAGGTTCGAACGGAAAGACGACCACGAAAGAATTAATCTTCTCTGTTTTATCCCAAAAATACCATTGCTTTGCCACCTCTGGCAACCTAAACAACCACATTGGAGTTCCACTTTCCATTTTATCCATTAAAAAGGAACACGAAATTGCGGTGATTGAAATGGGTGCGAACAAACAGGGAGACATCAAAGAATTGGTCGACATCGCTCAACCCACTCACGGTTTGATCACCAATATTGGCAAAGCCCATTTGGAAGGCTTTGGTGGAATCGAAGGGGTTCGTAAAGGAAAAGGGGAACTATTTGACTTTTTAAAGGCTTCAGGCGGCGTAACCTTTTTACCTCAGCAACTAGGCCCGGTTCAAGAAATGTTCAGCGAAAGAGGTATGCAAAATGCGGTCTATACAAACGATGCGATGCCTACTACCCTGGTAGTGGCGAAACCGATGGTGCGCTATTCTGTTGAGTCCGGTCAGGTTATCGATTCCCACTTGCCGGGTATTTATAATTTTGAAAATATTCAACTAGCCATAGCCGTAGGTAAATTCTTTGCACTGAGCGACGATCAATGCAATACGGGTATTAACACATACGTTCCCAATAATCACCGATCCCAATTCATCAAAATAGGATCAAACCAAGTTTTGATGGATGCCTATAACGCCAATCCATCGTCCATGTCTGCTGCCATTTCGCATTTCGCGGAAACGGAGGGAACGCCTAAGCTACTTATTTTAGGAGACATGTTTGAGTTAGGAGATTCCTCCATAGAGGAGCATGCTGCCCTAGGAAAGCTAATTGCAGGATTACCCTTTGAAAAAGTGCTTTTAGTAGGACAGCATATGCAACACGCCTTAATTCATTTGCCTTCGGCTTATTATTTCCCAGACAAATTTGGCCTACATACATGGCTTCAAGATCATCCTATTCAGGACAGCTTTCTTTTAGTTAAAGGTTCTCGAGGAATTCAACTCGAAAGTGTTTTGGCATTTTTAGAAAATTCCAAATAAATGCACTAAATTTGCACTTTAGTAAGAAAATACCTTTCAAAAAATAAACACAATGGCATCACAATCGGGTACTTATGTACCATTCAAAGTTAAAGACATTGCATTAGCGGACTGGGGTCGCAAAGAAATTCAATTAGCAGAAGCAGAAATGCCAGGTTTGATGGCATTGCGTACCGAATTCGGTGCTGCACAACCTCTAAAAGGTGCGCGTATCGCAGGTTGTCTTCACATGACAATCCAAACAGCGGTTTTAATCGAAACATTAACCGCTTTAGGAGCGGACGTTACTTGGTCATCTTGTAACATTTTCTCTACACAAGATCACGCAGCAGCAGCTATCGCAGCAGCTGGAATTCCGGTTTATGCTTGGAAAGGTATGAACGAAGAAGAATTCAACTGGTGTATTGAGCAGACTTTATTCTTTGGAGAGGATCGTCAACCATTGAACATGATCTTGGATGATGGTGGTGATTTAACAAATATGGTTTTTGATGAGTATCCTGAGTTAATCGAAGGCATCAAAGGCCTATCAGAAGAAACAACGACAGGTGTTCACCGTCTATATGAGCGTATGAAGAATGGCACATTATTCTTGCCTGCTATCAACGTAAATGACTCGGTAACTAAGTCTAAATTTGATAACAAATACGGTTGCAAAGAGTCTTTAGTAGATGCGATTCGTCGTGCAACTGACTTAATGTTAGCGGGTAAAGTAGCGGTAGTAGCTGGTTACGGTGACGTAGGAAAAGGTTCTGCTGATTCATTACGTGGTGCTGGATGCCGTGTATTAGTTACTGAAATCGATCCAATTTGTGCTTTACAAGCAGCAATGGATGGCTACGAAGTAGTTCCAATGGACGAAGCAGCGACACGTGCAAACATCTTTGTAACGGCGACTGGTAACGTGAAGATCATCCGTGATCGTCACTTCAAAGCGATGAAGGACAAAGCGATCGTTTGTAACATCGGTCACTTCGATAACGAAATCGATATGGAGTGGTTGAACAACAACTACGGTTCTACGAAAGATCAAATCAAACCACAAGTAGATATGTACACAATCGACGGCAAAAACGTAATCGTTTTAGCAGAAGGTCGTTTAGTGAACTTAGGTTGTGCGATGGGTCACCCGTCATTCGTGATGTCGAACTCGTTCTGTAACCAAACATTGGCTCAATTAGAACTTTGGGCGAACTCAGCGAGCTACGAGAACAAAGTATACATTCTTCCTAAGCACTTAGATGAGAAAGTAGCGTTCTTACACTTAGCACACATTGGCGCTAAATTAGAGAAGTTAGAAAAAGAGCAGGCTGACTATATTGGTGTTCCTCAAGCAGGACCATATAAGCCAGAGCACTACAGATACTAGGATTTATTTCCTGTTAGGTTTTGAAAGGCCGCGACTCTACGAGTCGCGGCCTTTTTTGCTTTTTATCAGTTTCTTGGTAATCTCCATATGCGGGTACCGAACTCTCAAAGTTTAGTCTACCTTTATCCCAGTACTCACATTTAACCACTAATACAATGAAAAATCACTACACGACCTATGTCGTGGCAATCCTGTTTGCCTGCACTTTTTTCCTAAGCTCTTGTTCCAAAGATCCGGCTGCTTCCATCCTCCCCGTAAACACGACTCACACGCTTCTGAACTCGAATGGTTTTCTAGCCTTTGAAGATCAAGTCACTTTTCAGGCTTATGTCGAAAAATTCCAAAAGAATCCCTCCGACCCTAGCATTTTGCATGACATCCAATTCTTGGAATCACAAAGTACTGAATTACGCAAATTAGATTCACTTACCTTGACGCAAATAGCAGAAACCGGAGACCTCACTGGATTTGAACACATGCTAAAACTTGTTGGTGATGGCGATGACAAATCACTACAGCCCATCGTGGATGACCCCATATTAAGCAGATTGATAAACAAAGATGGGCTGATACAAATAGGCGAACTAGTCTACCAAGTCAATCCTTCCAAAGTCTTTCAAATTAGAATCGTTGATTTCGAACAGAACAAAGCGACTTTCCTCGCCTCACCTGAGAAAGTGACGCAAGCAACAGTTTACCAAAGTCAACTTGCAGCTGCGATAAAAACCACTAATGCTCTAAAAATACTGAACAAGGTCGAAAGCAATTCTGTCACCTACGAAAACCCAGGACAAGGGACCTGTCGCTTTACCGCAGAAGTATACCTTTTAGACCTAGGCTTTTACCGCAAATTAGCTGTGCGAGTGAAACACGAATGGCGTCAACGCTTTTGGTTTACCTATTATTGGGGAAATAGCAGCGCAGCGATGTCTATGGATGGAGAAATCAATTTTTCAGAATACTACACTCCATTCAATAAGCATTACACAGCTTCAACTCAAGATGACTATAAAATTGAAACTGTCATAGATGAAACCTTCAATTATGTTCCATTAACCTGGCAAAACAATGTAGGAACAGCCAACTGCCGCGGACGAAATGGACTTACTTATTCTTTAAATTTTTAAACTCATTCTTATGAAATACCCAATCACCCTAATTCTACTTTTTGTTGTACTTCAACTAAGTGCACAAGAAACCAAACCTTTGTATTCTTTGTCTATTTTATCTCCTACCATAGGATTAGAAAAAAGCATAGGACCAAATAATTCCCTTAAATTTTCTATCGGAAACTCCATCGGATACGGCAGCACAAATGGTTTACAGTCCAAATTATTTATGCTGAGAGGCGAATACCGACACTATTACAACCTAGAAAAAAGGAGAGACGAAGGACGTCTCTCCAATAATTATTCGGGAAACTATATCGGGTTATTTGCGGAGCCGTCTTTTGTTTTTAAGAAAGGGGAAGAAGCTACCAATATGTATGCTGGGGGTGTTTGGGGTATTCAACGAAACTACAACAGCCATTTCCATCTTGACCTTTCGTTAAATGCGGGGATTGGGCAAAATGGTTTTGAAACTAAAGCAGGGTTGAGACTTGGCTTTTGGCTAAAATAAATGCCTTAAAGGGTCTGCATTTTTCATTCAAAAACCGTATTTTTGCACAAAATAATAGCAAAGAAGATATGAAATTTGGCGTAGTAGTATTCCCAGGATCCAATTGTGACGACGATACCGTCGGAGTCATTCAAAGTTTAGGCTATGAGGCTGTTAAACTTTGGCATAAAGAGACTGATCTACAAAACTGTGATTTCATCATCGTTCCAGGTGGTTTCTCTTACGGAGATTACTTGCGTTCTGGTGCTATTGCACGTTTCTCCCCTATTATGGAGCACGTTATCGAGCACGCAAAAAATGGCGGGTATTTAATGGGAATTTGCAATGGTTTCCAAGTATTGGTTGAGGCGCATTTATTACCTGGCGTTTTATTAAGAAACAATTCTCAGAAATTCATTTCTAAGAATATCTACTTAAAAGCAGCTACGAACAATTCTTTGTTAACACAAGAATTAGACACGAATAAAGCCTACAAAATACCTATCGCTCACGCAGAAGGACGTTACTTTACAGATGAGAAGACATTAGCCTATTTGAAAGCAAATGACCAAATCTTGTTCTACTACTGTGACGAGAATGGCGAAGTAACTGAAGAGTCAAACCCGAATGGTAGTCTTTTAAACATCGCAGGTATCTGTAATGAAGGTAGAAATGTATTTGGGATGATGCCTCATCCAGAAAGAGCTGCAGATCCAGATTTGAATAATACAGACGGATTAGAGATAATGAAGCAATTGATATTGCAGACCGTTTAATCTTATTCAAGACACATAAAAAAGGTAAATAGATTAACGTAAATCGTTCACTTCTACGCCTGGAAAGGCTTTCTTATCAAAGCTGAAGAATTTATCGTCAGCGTTTGCTTTCGGGTTTAATTTTGCCACCTTGAAGTGCTGTTTCTTTCCCGCCTTGTTAATGATTGTCCATTCGCTAACAGAAAGGTCAGCATTTGAGATTTTGAGGGCGATACTCTTCACCAGGGTGCCTTTTGCCACTGGAGCTAATTCCACTGTCGAAACGCCAGCTGATTCGCCTTTTAAAGAGATCTTATACGCCTTTTTATCGAAGGAATAAATCTTAGCCGGATTCAAGTCTCCTTCTGAAGGATCAAAGCTTGAGATGTTCACCTCATTGATTTCTTTGATGTAGGTGGCTACTTCTTTTCCATTATTAAAGATCTCTTGACCGGCTGTTTTTAAACGAAACTTCGTCCCCTTCACCGTGATAGATCCAGACATAGTGGCTGCCCCTTCCGTTTGATAGGTAAAATTAGCGGAGAATGAGCCCATCGCCTTGTATTTCTTCTGCATCCCGTCAATAAGGCTTATTGCTTTATTTGACTGTGCAAATACGCTAAAGCTCAAGCATAGTAATAAAAGTCCTTTTTTCATCTTATAAATTTTTCAAAATCTCTTCTAATTCCGTTTCTGATTTCACAAGTACTTCTCTGGCTTTGGAACCACCAAAAGAACCTACAATTCCTGCTGCTTCTAATTGATCAATTAAACGACCTGCACGGTTATAGCCTAATTTCAACTTGCGTTGGATTAGCGAGGTACTTCCCTGCTGGTGCATCACCACTAAACGAGCTGCTTCATCGAAGAACGAATCACGGTCACTTGGATCGAAATCCCCGCGATCTTGGCCACCCATTTCCTCTGAATCAGGTTCAGGCAATAAATAGGCAGAAGTATATCCTTGTTGATTTCCGATGAAATCACAGATGTCTTCTACTTCAGGAGTATCTACGAAAGCACATTGCAAACGAATTACTTCTGAGCCCATCGATAACAACATATCTCCCATACCTACTAACTGATCAGCGCCACCGGCGTCGAGGATGGTGCGGGAGTCTATTTTGGACATAACCTTAAACGATAGACGCGCTGGGAAGTTAGCCTTAATCGTACCCGTAATTACATTCACTGAAGGACGTTGCGTTGCAACAACTAAGTGGATACCGATGGCACGGGCTAATTGAGCAAGGCGAGCAATCGGATGTTCTACCTCTTTTCCTGCCGTTAACATTAAATCGGCTAACTCATCGATCACAAGGACGATATACGGCATAAAGTCGTGCTCGTTTGGATTCAAGCGACGGTTGATAAACTTCTGGTTGTATTCCTTAATGTTTCGGCAACCAGCGTCTTTCAACTTATCATAACGCAAGTCCATCTCCTTACAAAGTGAGTTCAATGTACTTACTACCTTTTTTGTATCGGTAATAATCGCCTCTGCTGAATCAGGAAGACAAGCCAAGAAGTGGCGCTCTAACTTGTTGAAAAGCGACAATTCTACTTTCTTCGGATCGACTAAAACAAACTTCAAAGTCGCTGGGTGCTTCTTGTAAATCAAAGACGTTAAGAGCATATTTAAACCTACCGACTTACCTTGACCCGTGGCACCAGCCATTAAGAGGTGAGGCATTTTAGCCAAATCCGCGACAAAGATTTCGTTTGAAATCGTCTTACCTAATGTGATAGGAAGATCGTAGGTGGATTTTTGGAACTTCTCAGAACCGATAACCGCACGAACAGGAACCATCTCGCGGTTCTTGTTAGCTACCTCGATACCGATGGTGTCTTTACCTGGCATTTGGCCAATAATACGAACACCCATCGCCGCTAATGAAAGGGACAAATCATCTTCAAGAGAAGTAATTTTACTTACGCGAACACCGGCCTTAGGAACAATCTCATATAAGGTAACGGTGGGTCCGATAGTTGCCTCAATCTTCTGAATCCCGATTCCGTAATTCAATAAAGTCTCGACAATCTTCTCCTTGTTCGCCTTCAATTCATCCATCGTCACTTGAGATGTCTGATTCTTTTGGTCGTATTCCTTTAATAAATCAATGGTAGGGAACTGGTATTTAGGCAAATCAGCTGTAGGATCATATAGGCCAAATTGCTCAACTAAATCATTCGCTTTGATTTCTCTTGATACAGGAGTAGGTTCTTCCTCGATCACCTCGTCAGCCACATCCGCCACTTTATAGGTAAAGTCTAAATCATCCTCTTTCTTTTCTTCCGCAACCACTGGCTCTGGAACCTCTTCTTCCGGCACGTCCTCCTCCACGAAAACCTCTTCCACCACCGGCGGTACAATCGGTCTAAATTCTTGTAAATCATCATTATCGACATGAACCGAAGGACCATCTTCATCGATAAATAGACTTTCCTCTTCCTCCTCCTCTTCCTCAGTGGCTACAGGCGCTACGACCTTTGGCTTCTTGGGATTTAACTGATAGAATAACACCAAAAAGATAAATCCACCAAAACCAATCACAAAAATGGATAGGTAACCTAATAATTGATACAGTTTCTCGTTCACAAAATACCCTACTCCACCGCCAATAGAATGCGGTAAATCAAGTGAGAAAACGAAAAACCCTGCGAGTAAACTAAACCAAAGAATGTAGAATAAAACCTGCCAAGATAGGCGTTCTAACGAGTAAATCTCTTTTTTAAAACCCACTTTTAATGCCGACAAATAGAACAAAGGAATCAACAATAAGGTCGACCATCCAAAAGTCTTAAATAAAAAGAAGTGTGCAATTTTAGCACCTAAAAGTCCCGCGAAGTTTTTAATGGGAATATCAGAACCCTTGATGGTATCCACTACGCCGCGCTCTACCTCACTTTGGTCAGAAACACCTACAAAAAAACTCGAACCAAACGATACCAATAAAAGGGTACCAATCAGAAACAAAAAGGCGGCTATAATTAATTGAATGCGGTATAGAACGGCACCGTCCATTTTTCTTTTGGGCTTATCTTGCTCAAAATTAAGTTGTAAGGTACTTGTGGTGTTACTAATCTTTTTTGCCATTGTGGGAACCAAGGTTATAATCTATAAATTTCGCTTTTTTGATCCGATTTACAAAATCAAATTACAGTCCAGCCGCGAGTATTTCTTGGTTAATTTCTTTAATCAATCCAGGACCCTCGTAGATGAAGCCAGAATAGATCTGAACTAAGGACGCTCCTGCTTTCAATTTCTCGATAGCATCGGCGCCAGAATGAATTCCTCCTACCCCAATGATGGGGAATTGGCCGTTTGATTTTTGGTGTAAATAAGCCACCACCTCGGTTGATCTTTTGGTCAAAGGCTTTCCACTTAATCCACCCATTTCCCCTTTGTGAGCAGATTGCAACCCTTCGCGAGACAGGGTCGTATTCGTAGCAATGACGCCAGCTAAGCGAGTTTCTAACACAATTTCAATCACGTCATCTAATTGATCATCGCTCAAATCCGGCGCAATTTTCAATAAAATTGGCTTCTGCACTGGCTTCAAGTCATTCAAATCTTGCAAAGTCTGCAACAATTGCTTTAGCGGCTCCTTTTCCTGTAAGGCTCGTAAGTTAGGGGTATTAGGCGAACTTACATTGACTACAAAATAATCAACTACGTCATATAGCGCCTCAAATCCCTGGCGGTAATCATCATCCGCTAATTCATTCGGTGTTACTTTGTTCTTGCCTAAATTTCCACCCACTATTACCTTCGAACGACGCTTTTCGAGGCGAGTTTTCATCGCGGCCAAGCCTTCGTTGTTAAATCCCATCCGATTAATAATCGCTTCATCTTCAAGTAAACGAAATAAACGAGGCTTAGGATTGCCGTCCTGCGGTTTGGGAGTAACCGTACCTACTTCTATAAATCCAAAACCCAATTCTGCGAATTCATCAATCAACATAGCATTCTTATCAAAACCCGCAGCTAATCCCACCGGATTAGGAAAATGTAGTCCAAAAACCGTGCGTTCTAATCGTTTATCCTCCACCTGAAACAAGCCTTTGAAAAGCAAAGACATCCCAGGAATTCGCAAGCTTAGGCGAATTAAATCGGCAGCTAGGTAATG
>CANFWR010000045.1 GCA_947450865.1 Cytophagaceae bacterium | reverse complement strand
TGATTCACTACTTTAATAAAATAGGGATTCTTAATAGCTTGTTCTTCTAATAAATCAACTGGACGATCAAAAATATCTTGTAAAGAAAATTTTAGATCGAAATAATTGTCAGCATAATCAGTAAGATTAATGGTTTCAAATGAAACAACTAAATCGATATCGCTAGTTACATTAAATGAATGATTCAAGACAGATCCAAAAGCATACAGGGTTTTCACTTTGTGAAGTACACAAAGTTCATTTATTTGATTTTGGAATGTAGCTAATGGATTCATAAAATTGGATCGAGACAAATCTACCAATTATTCAACGTTAATAGCCATCTATTTTATCAACTAACTGATAATCAACAAAAAAGCCGGTATAAAACCGGCTTCCTTATTTTTTATTCCTCTATAAAAGGATAATTCTCTTCGACATACACATCTTTGTAAGCCTCTGATTTATCTGGGAATGGAGATGTTTCTGCGAAATCAACTGATTCTTGAACTAGAACCTTGATTTTAGCATCGATCTCGTCTAATTCTGCTTGCGTTAAGATGTTGTGCTCTAAGATTGTGTACTTCACCTGTTCGATAGGGTCACGGTCTTTGTAAGCCTCTACCTCTTCTTTTGAACGGTATTTTTGCGGATCTGACATTGAGTGACCTCTGTAACGATACGTTCTGAATTCTAAGAACGTAGGGCCTTCACCTGCACGAGCACGAGCTGCTGCACGTGAAACTGCTTCGTGAACTGCTTCCACATTCATGGCATCCACTGGCTCCGATGGCATATCATAAGCCTCACCTATTTTGTATAATTCAGTTACATTAGAGGTACGTTCTACGGAAGTACCCATCGCATAACCGTTGTTTTCTACGACGAAAATCGCAGGTAATTTCCAAAGCATAGCCATGTTAAATGCCTCGTGTAAAGCACCTTGGCGCGTAGCACCATCACCAAAATATGTGATAGATACGTTACCTGTTTTTTTGTATTTCTCTGCGAAAGCAAGACCAGCACCTAAAGGAATTTGGGCTCCTACAATACCATGGCCGCCTACGAAACCAACTTCTTTATCGAAGATGTGCATGGAGCCACCTTTTCCTTTAGAAGCTCCGGTGATTTTACCGTATAATTCCGCCATAATTGCGTTAGGAGAGGTTCCTAAGGCCAAAGGGATACCGTGGTCACGGTAAGCCGTGATGTATTTATCTCCTTCTTTTAGGGCTGATTTTGAACCAGAAGAACAAGCCTCTTGTCCAATATATAAGTGACAGAAGCCTTTTATTTTCTGCATTCCGTACAACTGACCGCATTTCTCTTCGAATTTGCGTTGTAATTGCATGGATTCGTACCAATACTTGTAAGTCTCTTTAGAATACTTGGGCGCGTCTGCGTTTTTCTTTGCCATCTTCTTGATAGAATATTTTTAAAGCGGTATGCCGGGTTAATTCCGGCGCTAATCCCTGCAAAATTAGTACAAAATCTTTATTTTTACACGCTTTTAATCGCATTCCTACATCCATGCATCTCAAATCTCTTCAGGTAAATCAGTTTAAATCCTATGAGGAGGCTAGATTTAGCTTTATTTCGGAGATTAATTGCATTGTGGGCGAGAATGGGATCGGGAAAACGAATCTCTTGGATGCCATCCATTTCCTGTCGATGACGAAAAGTGCACGGGGAATTTCAGATCAGCTTTGCATCAAGCATACGCAGGATTTTTTCAGAGTGCAGGGAGATTTTGTCGATACGCAGGATCGCGAAACCCAGATTACTTGTTTATTTCAGAAAGGTGCCAAAAAGCAATTCCTCCGCGATGACAAACCCTATCCCCGTTTAGCGGACCACATTGGCCACTTTCCGGTGGTTTTAATGGATCCGCACGACACCGATTTAGTTCGCGAGGGAAGTGAAGAACGACGCCGTTTCTTTGACGGAATGATGTCCCAGCTCGACCGCAATTTCCTAGATCAATTATTACGCTATAACCGCATCGTCCAGCAGCGCAACGTATTGCTAAAGCAATTCGCAGAACGCGGCCAAGTCGATCGACTGCATCTAGATAGTTACCATGCACCTTTGGTGGAGTTAGGTGAATCGCTGGCAAAATCTAGAAACGAATTCCTAGAGGTCTTTTTGCCTAGTTTTAAATTTCATTATTCCAAACTCTCAGACGACCGCGAGGACGTCGATATTCAGCTCGAATCCACCTTTGAAGCAGGGGGCTTTGACGCGGCGCTGCGCGCCGCGGAACCGCTGGATTTGTCCGCGCAGCGGACATCCATCGGAATTCATCGAGATGAATTTGATTTTCAAATCAATGGCTACTCCTTGCGCAAATTTGGCTCTCAAGGCCAGCAAAAATCCTTCGTCGTCGCGCTAAAACTGGCACAATTCGACTCCCTCGTAGCCGCCAAACCTCGCAAACCCCTCTTACTCCTTGACGACATCTTCGACAAGCTCGACGACCGCCGCATCCAGCGTTTGGTACAAATGATGGCCGAAGAACACTTTGGCCAAGTCTTCATCACCGATGCTAGACCAGAAAGAACGAAGAAATTGCTGAAGGATTTGAAGGGGAATATACATTATATTTCGCTTTAGCGGTTCGCGCTTTCAGCGCTCGCGCGCAAAAACGTAGAGCATAAAGCATAAAGAATAAAGCACAAAGTAGATCAGAGATAAGAGAGTATAGAGTAGAGATAAGATCGGAAGGAATAAGTCCGGAGGGAATTTTATCTATACTCTCTTCTCTATACTCTCTACTCTTTTATCATATTTCCTTATATTTACTGAAACCTATTCAACCCAATGATTTCCATTTTTGCCCAAGCTGAGAAGCACCTGGAGAAGACAGCCATAATTTCGGATGGTACTCAATTTACATATTTACAGCTTTTAGATGCTTCGAAAGCTTTTGCTTCGACCTTATTATATTCGAATACAGACCTAAATGAAGCCCGAGTTGCCTACATGGTGAATCCAGGTTTTGATTATGTGCGTGTGCAATGGGGGATTTGGCGTGCTGGCGGTGTTGCCGTTCCGCTTTGTTTGACCTACCCGTTGCCTTCTTTGCGCTATACGATTGAGAATTCCGGCTCGAGCATTGTGGTCGTTTCCCCGGAATTTGAAGAACTTTTGAAGCCTTTGTGCGCGGAGCTAGGATTACGCCTACTGACCACTGACGACTGTCCACTGGCTACTGACCACTGTCTACTGCCCACTGTTTCTGATTCCCGCCGCGCCATGATGCTCTACACTTCTGGCACGACGAATTTGCCCAAAGGTGTGGTGTCCACGCACGCGAATTTGAATGCCCAGATTTCGACCTTGATCGATGCTTGGCGCTGGAGTTCCGCGGATTATTCGATCTGTATTTTGCCACTGCACCACATTCACGGGGTGATTAACATCGTTTCTTGCTCGCTTTGGGCGGGGGCGACTTGCCTGTTTTTGCCTAGTTTTTCGGCGGAAGCGCTGTTTGATATTTTCAAAAAAGGTCAGTTGAACGTCTTTATGGCCGTTCCTACCATTTATTATAAGTTGATTACGCATTGGGAATCGTTGTCGGAGGTGGACCAAAAAGAGATGACCCAGATTATGTCCAAATTCAGACTCATGATCTCGGGATCTGCCGCGCTGCCTGTCTCGGTGATGGAGCGCTGGAAGACGATTAGTGAACATAGCCTTTTGGAGCGTTATGGCATGACCGAAATCGGGATGGCTGTGAGTAATCCCTACGACGGTCTGCGCGTTCCGGGTCACGTGGGATATCCACTTCCGGGCGTTCAGGTGCGTTTAGCAGACGAAGAGGACAACGTCATTCCGGGCACGGAGATAGGAGAGATTCAGGTCAAAGGGCCAAACGTCTTCAACGAATACTGGCAAAAACCGGAGTCCACCGCGGAATCATTTACACACGATGGTTTCTTCAAAACCGGCGACATCGCGACGATGGACGAGCTGGGAGGCTACCGGATTTTGGGCCGAAACTCCGTCGACATCATCAAGTCAGGAGGCTATAAAATTTCCGCTTTGGAAATCGAAGAAGTCCTTCGAACCTACCCTGGAATCGATGATTGCTGCGTCGTAGGCGTCGAAAATGACGAATGGGGCGAACTCGTAAGTGCCGCCATCGTCTGCAAAGAGGACCTCGACACGAAAGCCCTAAACGCCTGGATGCGCGAGCAAATGCCAGCCTATAAAACCCCTCGGGCCTACCACCGTTTAGCCGAATTACCTCGAAACGCGATGGGAAAAGTCACGAAAAAAGACGTTGTTAACCTAATCAAAAACTAATATGCTATTACGCGGAGTTGCCTTATTAGCCGCCTGTTTTGTTGCAGGCCAAATCCTAGGGGAAACCCTCGGTCGTTTCTTGGGAATCCAAGCAAACGTAGGAGGTGTCGGATTTGCGATGCTTTTCCTGATTTTATCCCAAAACGAGCTCGAAAAGCGCGGCCTCTTCCATCTCGAAATGGGTGAAGGCGTTAACTTTTGGTCCAAAATGTACATCCCCATCATCGTGGCCATGTCCTCCGTCCAAAACGTCCGCGTCGCCTTCTCTAACGGCCTACTCGCCCTTTTGGCAGGCATCATTCCCGTCATCGCTTGCCTCGCCTTAATGCCCCTTTTATCTAAACTAGCGCCCAAAGACTAATGGAATACATCATCACTTTCCTCGACAAAAACGGCCTAGTCTTCGCATTTCTAGTTACAGGCCTCATCATGTATTTTTCGGAGTGGATCTCCAAAACCCTCACCCGCGGCAAAATCCCCGGCTCAGCCATCTCCATCTTTATGGGTTTGGTCTTAGCCTATTTCGCTGGCCTAGAAACCTTGGGCAAAAAAGGCATCGCCGATCTTCCCGGTTTCTCCGGCTTTGAACTCATGGGTGGCCCCATGTTCCGCGACTTCGCCATTGTCTCTACCGCAATGGGCGCCAGCTTCGCGATCATCAAAAAGACCGGCCCCATCGGAGTCCTATCCTTATTTTTAGGGGTCATTATCTCTTTCTCAGTAGGTTCAATTATCGCCTACGCCATGGGAATCACAGATGCCGAAAGCCTCACCACCATCGGTGCCGGCGCTTGTACCTTCGTCGTAGGTCCAGTTACCGGAACTGCCTTAGGAGCCAGTTCAGATATCATCGCCATCAGTATCGCGGCAGGAGTGGTGAAATCTATTTTGGTAACCATCGGAACCCCTTTAATTGCTCCTTACATTGGATTGAAGACGCCCCAATCGGCGATGATTTTTGGAGGACTTATGGGAACAACCAGCGGAACCGCTGCCGGTCTTGCTGCCACAGATCCTAAATTAGTGCCATACGGTGCAATGACTGCCACTTTCTACACGGGATTGGGTTGTTTGATGTGTCCCTCGGTATTGTATTTTTTGATGCGTGCGATTTTGTAGAGTATAGATAAGAGAGTATAGAGTAGAGATTGTAAATGGTAAGTGGTGAATGGTAAATAAGCCCGTAAGAAAATCAATTCTCAATACTCTATAATCTCTAATCTGCAATCTTGACACTTTCTGTCAATACCCGAAAACCCCTCTCAATACCTCGCGCTTATTTTCACACATTACTGCCATCAGGCCCGGAAAACTCACATTCCATAAAAAAAGGGTGACATAATCTGCCACCCAATCTTTATTCTTTATGCTTTGTGCTTTATGCTTTTAATTTTTCGCAGAGCGAAAAATTAAAGATTCTTCTTCTTCAACTCACTCACCGCGAAGTCAGCTGCACGAGCTGTCATCGCCATATACGTTAACGAAGGATTCACGCAAGAAGCAGATGCCATCACCGCACCATCCGTCATGAACACGTTTTTCACCTCGTGAACTTGGTTGTGCTTGTTAACGATCGAGTTCTTCACGGATGTACCCATACGAGCCGTACCCATTTCGTGAATACCTAAACCGATGTGAGTATCTTGCTTGTTGTATGCGTTGATGTTTTTGAAACCAGCCGCCTCTAACATAGTCGCCGCCTCGTTCATCATATCTTCACGCATTTGTAATTCGTTTTGGCCAAAGCTCGCAGAGAATTCCAATACCGGTAAGCCCCACTTATCTTTTTTGTCGCTAAGAACGAAGCGGTTCTCTGGATTTGGAAGAATTTCTCCAAAACCTCCAAAACCCACTGTCCACTGTCCTGGGTGCGTTAAGCTCTCTTTGAACTCAGCCCCAAAGCCATCCGCTCCCACACCACGGCCCCAACCTTCGCGGCTCGCGCCACCTTGGTATCCGAAACCACGTGAATAAGCACGCTTGTCTTTGCCCCAGTTTTGGAAACGAGGAATATATAAACCATTCGGACGATTTCCGAACATGTAATCTTTTTCGAAACCTTCGATCGTCGCACTTGCACCCGCACCTAAGTGGTGATCCATCACGTTACGGCCTAATTGATCTGAATCGTTTCCTAAACCATTTTGGTAACGACCAGACTTGGAGTTCATTAAGATGGAAGTAGATCCGATGGCACCCGCGTTAACGAAGATGATTTTTGCGAAATATTCTTTCGACTCTTTCGTATTTTGATCGATTACACGAACCCCTTTTGCTTTTTGTGTAGCCTCATCGTAGATGATTTCCGCAACAATCGCATTGTGAATCATTGTTAAACGATTTGTGCGCATCGCTGCAGGTAAAGTCGCTGATAATGACGAGAAGTAAGCACCATAAGGACAGCCGCGGCTACACTTATTACGGTAGTTACAAGACGAACGACCTAAGTCTAATTGCTGTTTCGTAGGCTGAGTTAAGTGAGCCACACGACCTACCGTCACGGGACGACCTAACTTCTTATTCACTGCATTTTTGAAGTGAACCTCTGGAGCAGTCATCTGCATCGCTGGTAAGAAATCAGAATCTGGTAACACGTCTAAGCCTTCGGCTTGACCTGAGATACCCGCAAATTTCTCTACGTAAGAGTACCAAGGAGCTAAATCATCGTATCCGATTGCCCAAGGAGTACCAATGCCGTCTTTTTCGTTCGCTAAGAAATCCTCACGGTTCCAACGATATGATTGACGGCCCCATAATAGAGATTTACCACCTGTGTGGTAAGCACGGATCCAATCGAATCCACCCTTTTTCTCGATGTACGGGTTTTGGGAATCATTCTCAAACATATAACGAGTCTCCTCGTTTGCTGTGTAGCCTGTACGCATGTTAGCCCAATACTCCTCAGCCGCCATATTTGTAGGACGACCACGGTGATTGAATTCCCATGGATTTTTCATCGCAGTTTCATAACCCTCGATGTGCTTGATCTCACGACCACGCTCTAAAACGGCTACTTTTAAGCCCTTTTCTGTTAATTCTTTGGCAGCCCAACCTCCGGAGATACCGGATCCGATGACGATTGCGTCGAATGTTTGGCCTTTTATTGCATCTATATTAAGATTCATTGTCTTCTAATTTATCAGATTAATACATGAAAGATTTTTGAGTCGGCTTCATATCCGTAATCAACTCAAATTTGCCAGGAACCGGCTCGTAAACGAAGGATGCTTGAACTCCTTTTTCAGAAGTATAGTATCCTAAAAGTGTTAATTCTTTCATCAATCTCCAGAATGGAACACCATTTGCACCTTCTAATGTGTCCTTGTCCACGTTATCGCCCACTTTGATTTTCTTTTGAGAATAGCTTCTCATTAAATCTTTCGTATTTGCTTCCAACAAGGTTAGCATCGCTACTTGACCCGCAGCTGGTTGAGCTAAGAAATTAGCTTTCGCTAAGTCATTCACTCCTTTTAGGAAGCTATTGTGTTCTGGTTTTTTGTAGCAATCTTTTAACATCAATTCGATGAAAGCGGGAACACCTGCATCGATAGCACCTGGCGTAGACGTTCTTGGAATAATATGTTCAGCGACAGCTGAGACGATTTGACGTTGCGCATCAGTTAAGCTGAAATCTGCAGCAACGATGGAGGCATTGCCTTTTCTCACATCCATGGCCATTAGGGTAGGAGCCGTGAAAGCACCTCCTAATAACAAGGCGATTTGAGAGATGGCATCTCTTCTTTTCATCATGAGTTTAAGTTAAGTTGTTCTAGGTAATCGCCTAATATGAGGCGGAAAACAAATTTAATCACATTATTCATTATTCAAGGGCAAAATGTAATTTTTTTGCTAATTTTCTAAAATGAATAAACGCACTTTCCTTAAAGCCTGCACTCTTTTAGGGGCTTCGTCACCTTGGTTTTCGTATGCCAAAACACAAACAGCCGAATCACTCGCTTCAGACGAAGATTTTTGGGAAGGAATTCGCGGTGGATATAAGCTCAGTCCAGACTTTATTAACCTAGAAAGTGGTTATTATAATATCACGCCGGAAGCCACTTTGGAAAAATACTTTCAGCACATCCGCAAAGTCAATGCCCAAGGCGCTTATTACATGCGGACGGTGCAATACGATAATAAAAAACGAATCGCGGCACGCGTTGCTCGCCTGGTCGGTTGTCCAGAAGACACGCTAGTATTAACCCGAAATACCACCGAATCCCTCGACACGATCATCAGCGGTTTTCCATGGAAAGCTGGCGATGAGGCCATTTTTGCGATCCAGGATTATGGTGCTATGCAAGACATGTTCAAGCAAGTCGCTCGCCGTCAAGGGATCGTTTTGAAAGTCATTTCATTACCTACTAACCCCGCTTCTGATCAAGAAATCATCGATTTATATGCCAAAGCCATTACCGATAAAACCAAGCTCATCATGGTTTGTCATATGGTAAACATTACGGGCCAAATCAATCCCATTCGTCAAATCTGCGACATGGCGCACGCCCGTGGAGTCGAGGTGATGGTGGATGGCGCCCACGCCGTGGCGCAAATTCAATTCAAAATTTCAGACCTGAATTGCGACTATTATGGGGCGAGTTTGCACAAGTGGCTAGCCGTACCTTTAGGCGTAGGCATCTTGCATGTACGCAAGGAAAAGATCCCTCAAATCTGGCCTTTGCTGGCGGAAGAAGGCGTTCCTGTGACCGATATAGCACACTTAAATCACGTGGGAACCATTCCCGTTTACACGGATTTAGCGGTCGATGACGCCATCGATTTCTATGAAAAACTAGGTCCTGCGCGCAAAGAAGCTCGATTACGGTATCTACAAAATTACTGGACCACAAAAGTTCGTCCGCTTCCGCGTGTACGATTGCACCACCCGGCGGATCCCACAAAATCGTGTGCGATTGCGAATGTGGGCATCGAAGGAATTAAGCCATCGGTTTTAGCGGAACGCTTGATGAAAGAATACAAGATCTTCACGGTTGCCATCGACGGAGGCAACATCCACGGTTGTAGAATTACCCCTAATGTTTTCACGAGGCCTAAAGAACTGGACGTATTAGTGAAAGCGATTAGCGAATTAGCAGGCTAACGGGGGATTTGACCAAAATATCTTGGTGTAAGTCTCTAAGTGAACCGTTCGTGTCATCGAATGAAAATACTTGCACGCGGTCTTCTTCCTGGCTCGCGACTAACACAAATTTGCCCGATAGATCGAACGTGAAGTTGCGGGGAATTTTGGCTACGTTTTGGTGAAATACGCGCGTTAATTTTCCATCTGCTTCGATCTTAAAAACCACCACTTGATTGCTTGAGATGCGGTTGGAGGCCAAAAGCCATTTGCCATTTGGTGAAATGTGGATGTCTGCTGAGCCTTTTGATTTTACTGCTGATGTATCTGCTGGGATGCTTTGAATCTTTTCTAATTGCGAACCTTTCACGGCGAACACATCCACATCTGAACTCAATTCATTCAACAAATAGGCGCGGTCGCCTTTCGCATTAAAGCGGATGTGGCGAGGTCCGTTTCCGGGGGTAATGTTTATTTCTTGAAGACTTTCCGCGAGACGTCCATCCGCTAAAATGCGGTGCACATAAACCTTATCCGAGCCTAAGTCGGTCACAAAAAGCGTATTTTGATCAGGAGAAAGAGCGACCATGTGGGCGTGGGCGCTGTTTTGGCGGTCTTTATTAAGGCTGGAACCTGTGTAAGCGATGTATTGGGCTAATGGCTTCAGTCTCCCATTTGCGGTTTGGAAAACGCTCACACTTCCGCCTGTATAGTTTGCCGTGTAAATCGTCTTCGATTTTTCCCGGTAGGTTAGGTGGCAGGGGTGGTCGCCCTTTAGACTAAATTCGGTGTTGATGGCCCCATATTTTCCGTTGCGTCTTTGGAAAGAGGAAACGCTCGCCTTGCCGTCGCCCTCTTCTGAAACGGAAAACAGGTAATCCCCGGAAATGGCTTGATAGGAAGCCTGCGGTACGGTTAGGGAATAGGATTTTGTGGCTGTTCCTGTTTTGGCATCCCAATTAAACACCTCGATGCCGGGGTTGCCTTTGGACGTATACGAACCTATAATCAGTTGCGGAAGGAGTAAAATCGTGCTCAAAGTCATATCGCTGGAGGGATTAATTTGTAAACGACCGGGGTCACGATGCGGGATAGGAGTGTGGAACTAATAAGTCCACCGATCATCACGATCGCGAGTGGTGAAATAAGGGGATTCGTCGATATCGCAATGGGGATTAATCCACCGATCGCCGTCAAAGTAGTCAAAATAATTGGTAAGAAACGCACTTCGCCAGCCTCGCGGATGGCTTGTTCCATTGGCATTCCTTCGGCCCTTAATTGATTTGTAAAATCAACTAACAAAATGGTATTTTTCACCTCGATACCAGCAAGCGCAATCAGTCCCACCGTCGCCACAAATGAGAGCGGAGTGCCCGTAAACCAAAGCGCTAAAAGGGCTCCCACGATGCCTAAAGGAATCACAGATAGTACAATCAACGTACTTTTGAAAGTCCCAAACTCGAGAATTAATACCGCGATAAAGAAGAAGACCGTCACTAAAATGATCGTCCCAAACCCACTGAAACTTTCATTAGCGCTTTCCACTTCGCCTCCCATCTCAAAGTGATATCCGGCTGGTAACGCTATCTTCTCCAGGTTTTTCTCGGTCTCTGCGATGACTTCATTGTTCAAGAAACCTTTCTCCACGAAAGAACTCACGGACACTAAACGATTCTTGTTCAAGTGGCTAATGCTGATAGGTGAAGTCTGCAATCTCGTTTCCGCAACCTGACTCAACGGAATAGCCGTTCCTTGCACATTATTCACATATAGGTTATCGAACACCTCTAGACTCGGGTGTTTCGGATGCGGCTTCGAAACGATGATGGCATATTCCTTGCCTTCTTTGTCTGTCATTTTGCCCAAATCAAAACCGGCTACTACCAAGCGAATCATTCGGTCAATGCTAACCGTCGGGATTCCCAGCATGCTGGCTTTTTCCTTATTGATATCGAATTTGATGTCCGATTTCAGGTTTTTCAATGGGTTCTTTACGTAAATCGTGCCTTTCGTATTCTTCAGCATCGTTTCGACGCGGCTGGCGATTTGGCGTAGCGTATCTACGTTATCCCCTAAAATTCGCACCTCCACAGGAGCCACCACCGGTGGGCCTTGCTCGAAGTTCTTCACTTCGATGGTCGCCGCGGGATAATTCGTGTACTTAGTCCGTAGTTTTTCGATGAGGTTAATTTTCTCGTCTGCGCCCAAATCATCCTGTAATTGCACGAAAAGATTTCCATAATCCGTTCTATCGTTTAATGGAATTGCGTTATAATAGATGCGCGGATTTCCTTTACCCACGTTCGCTGAGACGTATTTTACCTCTGGAAGTTTACGGAGGTCGCTTTCGATTAGTTTGGAAACCGAATCAGTATAGGCCAAATTCGACTGCAAAGGGCTGAATATATTGACCATAAATTGTGGCTTCTCCGACGCCGGGAAAAGGCTAAATCCTACAACTGGGAAGAGTCGCAACGAAGCCACAAAGATAACAAGGGCGATCAGTAAAGTCGTTTTAGGGCGAGTAATAGCCCAATCTAACAATCGAGAATACGAACCTGAAATCAGCTTTTTCAACACTCGCATGAATAGATTCCCCTCTGGATTTCCTTGGTGGGATTTCAAGATGCGGCTCGATAAGAACGGAACTACCGTCAACGAAACAACTAAAGAAGCCACGATACAGAAGATCACCGCCATGGGCAGACTGCGAATGAATTCGCCAGACGCTTCGGGTAAAAAGACCAATGGCAAAAAGGCAATAATCAAGGTCACCGTGCAACCCAAAACAGCCATCCCGATCTGATTCGTGGCTTTTAGCGTTGCGTCTAGACGGCTATGTCCCTCGCGCATCCAGCGTTCGATATTCTCCACCACCACGATGCTGTCATCCACTAATAATCCTAGTGCCACCACTAAACCCACAATACTCAGCTGGTTCAGGCTGTAGCCCATAATGTTTAATAGGATAATCCCGATGGCTAGGGATAGCGGAATCGAAATCATCACGATGGAAGCGGCGCGTAAACCGAGCGGCAATAAAGTTAATGCCACTAAAAGAATCGCGATGATAAAGTCCTTCAATAGGCCACTAAGGCGGGTATTGACGTTTTCGGCTTGGTCAAAATTCACAACTAAGTCGATGTTCTTTGGTAAGGTCTTCTTGAATTGGGCGATCACTGGTTCGTAAGCGGCCTGGGTTTTCGCGATGTTTTCGCCGGATTTTTGGGCGGCGGTGACGAACAGACAGCGATTCTGGTTCAAGCGCGTGATGTGATTTTCGGGGGCGTAGTCGAAATAGACTTTGGCCACATCCGTTAACAACACGTTTTTCCCTTGATAGGAGAACACGATCGTGTTTTTGATCTCCTCGATGTTTTGGTAATTGCCGGACGTCAGGATATTGTAGGATTTTGTATTCTCTACAATACTTCCGCCGGGAATGTTCGCGATTTCACTTTGGATGGCTTGCAACACGCGCTCAGGCGAGACCTGCATCTGCGCCATCTTTTCGATGTTCAAATCGATCTTCACCTGTGATTCTGGCAAACCGGAAATCGTCACTTTCTTCAAGGACGTTACCTTTTCCAGATCCTCCTGTAGACGTTCAGCCGTTATTTTCAGTTGGTCCAAAGACGCATTGTTCGAAATCAGCGCCATCTGCAACACGTTCGTGCCCGATGGGGTGGCTTTTTGAGCCTCGAGTTTGATGACTTCTTTAGGCAAATCTCCTTTGATGCTGTTCAATTCACGGACAATCTCGGAGTATTTCTCGTCCACGTTCACGCCGTATTTATAATAGACCGCGAAAACCGCTAAACCATCACTAATCGTTGTGTTGATCTTGCGTACGTTCTCCAGTTCGTACAATCTTTTTTCGACCGGCTTCACTACCAATTCCTCCATATCGTCCGGACTCGTTCCCGGATAAACAGCGATTATAGGAAATTGAGGTGCATTCATGTCGGGATCTTCCGCCCGGGGCATCGTCATAATCGTGACAATCCCCACGACCACGACCATCAAAAACATGGTGAGCGTGAATTGGTAATTCTTTACCGCGTAGTTAGCTATTTTCATAATTAGCGGACGATTTTAATGGCTGAACCTGCGTCTAAATAGGCATTTCCGCTGGTGATGAGTGATTTTGCGTCTTCCAAACCAGCAGAAACAAATACCTTCCCGTGGTCAATACTCGAGATTTGGATCTTCACTTTTTCCGCCGTTTTCCCGTCTTTCGTGATGAACACATATCCCTCTGTCGCGTTCCCATCGAGAATTGCGTCATAAGGAATCACCCAAGATTTAATCTGTTTCCTTGGACGAATTTTTGCTTTCCCAAAAAGCCCCGCCGCCAGCTGCGCTGTCGGCGCACCACTGATGCGCAAACTCACCCAAAGCGTCCCCGTCACCGGATCCACTCCCTCGGATTTCGCTAATACAGAAGCGTTAAAAGTCTTCCCGTCAGCCGCATCCAGCGTGATTTCCGCCGGATCTCCCGCCTGTGTCGCCGCCCAGTCGCGGTCGCTCAAACCCACCTTCAACACCCAATTTCCCTTGTTCGCACCGTTCATTAAAACGACCGGGGTTCCGGGTCCCACGACTTGGCCATCGTTGGCTAATTTCTTCAACACAAAACCCGATTTCACGGCTCTGATTTCGGCATAGCTTTGGTTAAACGCACCCGCATTATAGGCCTGCTGTGCGATTTCGAGGCCTGTTTTGGCATTTTGGTATTGCTCCAAAGTCGCCACGCTATCGCGGTACAAGTTCTTCGCTCTCGTGTGATCGCGTTGTGCTTTTTCGAGCATAATTTGTGCTTGCTGCACCTGCGCCTTGATTTCGGTCAAGTTTAAACTAGCAAGTAATTGACCCGCTTTCACGGCGTCGCCTTCTTTGACAAACACGTGCTGAATTACGCCGCCTATTTTGAAACCTAAATAGGTCTCATCTTCCGTCGTGAAGACTCCAGAAGCCTGGATGGGACGGGTTACGGATTCTTGTTGCAAGGAAATCACGGAAACTGGAATGACATCGTTGGTCACAACAGCCACTTCTTTTTTCTTCGAAGAGCAAGCGGAAAATACCGTGATAAGAGAAATCAGTAGGCAGATCTTTTTCATTAGAGTGGGTAGCTAGCGGCTTCGCGCTCGTAAGCGGCAGCGGCGATTAATACGTTGAATTGTTTTAATTGGTAGTTGATTTGGGCGTTCATCCATTGATTTCTGGCGTCCACCGTTTCTAAATACGTGCTCACGCCCTCTTTATAGCCCTTTTCGATGAGGCGTAAATAAGCAGAGGCCGCCTCGTAGGATTTCGTGGAGGCCTGAAAGCTAACAATAGAGGATTGCACGTTTTTCTGAGCGATTTCGGTCGCCATATTGAATTGTTTCGTACTCAGATCCAACGCATTTTTCGCGGTGGCGATGTCTAATTGCGTCTGTTTCACCTTGTACAAATTACGTTTCCCGGAGAAAATAGGAATGTCCATTTGTAGGCCAAAGAAATAGTAGCCACTCTTCGAGCTGATGTTATTTAACGTAGCCTGCGATCCCAGGTTCACAAAACCATTTAACTTAGGCAGGTAAAAGGACTCATTCATCTTCAAAACCGTCTCCTGGATGTTGATCGATTTAGAAAGCAAGGATAATTCCTCGCGAACACCTGGCGTCACAGCATACACTCCTGCCACCGCTTTCTCTACTTCAAAATCGATGCGTATTTCAGCGCGCAACTCTCGGTTTAACAAGAAATTGAAATAGTATTGTGCCGCTTGGTTTTGCTTTACTGCATCCGCGATTTGTGCTTGGATATTGGCGATTTCACTGTCTGAACGCAGTAAATAGGCGGGTAAACCTTTGCCATTCGCCAGCAGCTTTTCGTTCACTTTTTTGCCCTCTAAAGCCAGATTAAGACTGTTTTCGTAGACTTTTATTAAACCTAAGCTGAGCAAATAGTTGTAATAAGCCGTCTTAATTTGCTTGACTAATTCGCGCTTGTAAAGTGAAACATCTTCGCGTTGCAGGCTGACCGTTTGCTCCTGGATTTGCTTGTTGTAGCTGATGTCTTTATTGTAAAGCGGCATGGTCGTTTGCACCTTCACATCGTAGAAGTCGCGTGGGAAGAAATTCGTTTCCACGTTTGAAATCTGTGGGAAAGCGGTACTTTTTGTCAGCGCATTCAGCGTCGAATAGACCGGATTCAATAAATCTCCCACGGGGAAAGCGATACTACGGCCACCCTCGCCACTTTGGTAGCCGCCTTGGAAGGCGACGCTCGGTTGGTAGAGGCTTTGCGCCGTTTTCAAGGCGATCATCGCCTTTTCCACCTGGATGGATTTCTGTTGCAACGTGATGTTTTGTTGAAAGGCCGTGGCGACATATTCGTCGAGGACGGACTTTTGGCCGAATAAAGGCAGGGCAAATAATAAAAGTAAATATTTCATCTTAGGCTTTTTTCATCGTTTTCAATAACCAATCTAGCGACTCGTGCATCGTATTTTCGACTTCTTCCGCCGCCACTAATTTGTCTAATCGCTGTCTTATCGCAAGGGAGACTAGGCCGTGCACCATACTCCAAACCGCCATCGCCACCGTTTCCACTTTAGCAGGAACTAATAAACCTTTGTCCATCGCATCCTGAACGATCATTTTTAATGCTTCTAGTGCTTGGTCACCGCTAGACCAGCCCGCACCCATATCGATTAAGGCGGACATCGGCGCCTCTTGAATGAACATTAAATCATAATATTCTGGGTTTTCTAGGCCAAAATTCAGGTAATTCACACCCATTTGGTGCAAGCGTTCAATGGGATCGCTGATTAACCCTAAAGCGATATTTTGCTCTAGCATCTTCTTAAATCCTGACTCGCAGCAATAAAACAGGATCTCGTTTTTATCCTTAAAATACAGATAGAGCGTCGTAGGACTATATTGTATGCGTTCAGCAATCTTGCGAACTGACACTTTACTGAAGCCTTCCTCCACGAATAGCTTCATCGATTCCTCCAGAATCAAGGACCGAATCTCCTGTTTTTGTTTCTCTTTTCTTGCGACTATCCCCATAAGTGTAAAATTACACCGTAAATTTAATTAACAGTGTTAAGTTTTCAAAATGTTTTAAATTGCATCAAATCCAAAAAGCTATGAAAATCGACTTTATCCATAAAATCCAACACATTGGCATCCCCGTTCACAACATGGAAATTTCCATTCCCTTCTACGAGCGCCTTGGTTTCGAGAATGTGATGGAATCGCCCTTTGAATTTGATGGCGGTTTTGGGACCTGCGTGATGATGAAAAATCACGAGGTCATCGTGGAGTTATACCAAATGCCAGAAAAGCAATTAGCCGAAATCAAACAACGTAAAGTTGGTCACATTGACCATTTCGCGATCGACGTGGAGGATGTGGATTACGCCTTCGAAGCCTTAAAGCACGCTGGATTTGAGATTATCGAGAAGGAACCTACGTTTTTGGCTTTTTGGAAAAACGGCACCCGCTTTTTTAATGTAAAAGGCCCGAACGGCGAGATCATCGAATTCAATCAAATCCTCTAATGAAAGCGGCAGTTCTCGTAAAACCCTTGCAAATCGAACTAGGCGATCACCCTATCCCAAACCCCGGTCCCGGCCAGCTGCGTATTCGCTTGCAGGAAGTGGGTATTTGTGGCTCGGATGTGCATTATTTTGGCGGACATCGCCCTTTGCCTGAACCCACCATCATCGGTCACGAAGGATGGGGTTACATCGACGCGCTGGGCGAAGGAGTTAACCGCGAATTAGGAGAAAGAGTAGTTGTAGACCCTAATGCGCCTTGTGGAAATTGTAAATATTGCGAACGCGGCCAAGCTACAGTTTGCCCAAATAAACGCACCATCGGTCTAAACGCCCCCGGTTGTTTCGCTGAATACGTGCTGATTCCGGCAGATTTCGCTCACAAACT
>CANFWR010000044.1 GCA_947450865.1 Cytophagaceae bacterium | reverse complement strand
TAAACCGCCAAAACGTTTTTCAGATTGTACTTCTTTATCTGTCGCTTTGAATGAAAATAGGGACATGGCCATCAGGGCGCATACCGCTACAATTGATTTGATTTTCATAGGTACTGTATTAAAATTTTTGTTGAAAATTCAATTTAATGTATTTTTTCGATAAAATAAGCCCCTACTCTAGCAAAAGCAATTTCATGTCCTCGATGCATTGATCAGCATCTAACGGAATTGTACCGTTATATATACCCCTAATGCGCCCTTTTTGATCCACTAGCACGATATGCTCTGTGTGTAAAAATTCTTTCGTGTCCTTATTATAGCCTATAGACTCTTCTGCAAAAAAGGACTGACGAGCGAGGGTGTAGATGGAGGCTTTGGGTCCTGTTAACAAGGACCAATTAGAGGAAGATATCTGGTATTTTTCGCCAAATTTATGCAGCGCATTTACGTCGTCAAACCAGGGTGTGACAGTAAAAGATAGGAGCTGAACTTTGGGGTTTGAATGAAAAGCTTTCTCGATGCGCTTCATTTGGGAAGTCATGTCTGGACAAATATTACTGCAACGCGTAAAGATAAAATTCGCCACATATATTTTCCCCTCAAGGGATTTGCTATCGAATAAGGTACTGTCTTGATTGTAGAAAGTAAAGGGCTTGATGCGGTGCGTGATTTTTGAAGTGGCCTCCGACTCGCTCATAAAATAAGGCGTAAAATCGGGGGTATTGTAATAGGGTATTTTGGAAACCGGGGTTTCTGAACAGGCGATCAAGAAAAGACTAATAAGCCAGTAATTTCTCATTGATATTCTTGCAGTTTTTGGTGCCTAGTAAGCCGTAACGGCGCCCCTTTATGATCACAAAATTGGAACGAATTTTGCCGTTTACATGCCACATTTTTTGAACTCCCTCTTCCTGGCCGTTTTTGTAATGAGCAAGGTGAAAAAGTTGTCCATTTTCTGCCCATTCTTTCAACTCCCCTTCATAGGCATCATTCGCAGCAGTGTATTCAAAACGCTTCTTTCCATTCTCCCAAAAAGCCGTTTGCAAGCCTTGTCTCATACCATTTTGGACATGACGGATTTCCATGATCCTGCCAGAAGGAAAATGCTTTTTTTCGACGAGGATTTCCGGCTCTGATTTGGAACAACTCCAAAAAAATAAAAAGAGAAAAACGTATTTCATTATTGCGTTACCGTGCCGGGTGTTCCATAGAATCCGCTACCATTTAAATACGGAGCTTCTGTTGTAAAATGATAATGGTAGATTCCGTTTGGATAATCTACCGTTGCGTGCGTGTGACCATGGTAAATATCTAAATTAGCATTCGTCACCGCGGAACCCGTTTCTTCCTGAGGGCCATAAACCGGAAAGCCATCTAATAAAAATCCCATCAAGCCCGATTTTGTGGATTTTACGGTCGTTAAATGCAACGGCTCCACATGGTAATGGTATACGCCTGATTGTTGAGGATGACCATAAAACTGGTCAAAGCCCCCCATTTCTCCTTTTAATTCTTGGTTGTTCGGGCCAGCATATTGATTGAAAAAGGGCACCCCATTTAAGGCAATGCCGATAGCACCCAATGGCGTAGCTGGATGATTAGCCGAGGACACCGGATTAATGGGAATTTTAAAAGTCGCCGATTGCTCGATAATGGAATTGGGATTTTTGACAAAATTCAACCCACCAAAAGTCGTGCCCGTATAAGCCTGATACAAGGCATTCGTTGTCGCATAATAAGCGCTCTTGTGATCTGGCAAATCTTTCGTTTTAATGGTGATATAAGTTCCATCACTTGTCACGCTAGTAGCACCGTAAATCTTCTTATAAATGGCGGGGACTTCCGCAGTAGAAGGAGGGGTGGGGGTGACGGTTGTTGATGAATCTGTTTTAGAACACGAAATGATCAAAGAGCAGCCTAAAGCAATAATAATTCGATTTAGCATTTGCATAAGAGTTTGTTCAATCAATTTTAATAAATCCTACGTTAAAACTTACAGGAAGTAGACGAAAGAATAGGATTTAATGGACGTATAAGGTTGATTTAAAGGATAATCTATTTTGTAAAGTGTGCTACAAGACTCTCCCATTCCTCCTCCAGCGAACAGGAAGGCCTCGTTTTTTTTGCACGCGTATACCAATAATCCGCATTCCAACTATCCCCTTCTTTCCGGTGTAAATAAGCGTGTACCCAAGCCGCATCAGAACCAGGCAATTGGTCGACAAAATCATGTGCTCTTTTCCAATCGCCTTTCGCATCATACCAAAGACTTTTAAGTATAGGTGAAAGCGCTGGATCGGGGGCTTCTAACGTGAAGGATTCTTTGAATGATTTACTGCTTTTCATAACGCAAATATGAATATAAAATAGTTATTTCACGGTAATCAAACCTAAAAAATGAAAAAATCGGCTACTCTACTATTGCTATTTTTATCTACTCAAATAAGTGCGCAATCCTCTTTATTTGAAAAAGTAGGTGGTATTTTAGGGTCCACAATCATTGCTCAAGCAAATAGAATTTTGAGGGAAAAACCGGTCACTGTAACCAGTTTTCAGAGTGAGAGATCTGCCGGTGGAAGACATGATTTTTTTTCAGAAGGTGATTATTGGTGGCCAGAACCGGCTAATCCATCTGGCCCTTATATTCAAAAAGATGGTCTTACAAATCCAGACAATTTTACTGCACATCGCAAGGCGATGATTCGCTTTAGCCAGATTGTGGCGAACCAAACTTCGGCCTATTTAATAAGCGGTCGAACAGATTATGCAAATCACGCTATTCAACATATTAAAGCCTGGATGGTGGACACGACGACGATGATGAGTCCGCACCTATTGTATGCGCAGGCTATCAAGGGGAAAGTAACGGGACGCGGGGTTGGAATTATTGACATGATCCAACTGATAGAGGTGGCGAAAAGTATTGAAATATTGGAAAAACGTCAGCTGATAAAACCGGCTGATCGCAACCAAATCCATGCGTGGTTTACAAACTATTTGAGTTGGGTAACCACGCATCCGTATGGAAAAGATGAGCGGGAAGCTAAGAATAATCACGGTACTTGTTGGGTCATGCAGGTGAGTGCATTTGCCCATTTGGTAAACGATGAAGTGCTTTTAAATTATTGCAAAGACCGTTTTGTGAAGGTGATTTTGCCTAATCAAATGGATGAACGCGGGGCCTTTCCATTAGAACTAAAGCGGACAAAGCCCTATGGTTATTCCCTATTTAACCTAGATGCGGTTATGACAACTGCTCACATTTTTAAGATCAAAAATGCTTCCCTAAAAAAGGGCATCGACTTTATGTATCCTTTCGTGCAGGACAAAAAAAACTGGCCATATCCACAAGATGTCATGTATTGGGATGAGTGGCCTGTGGCGGCGCCATTTTTATTGTTTGGCTATCAAGATTATGCGGATGCGCGTTGGTTTTCTACTTGGGAAAAACTAAATCATTTCCCCGAAAACGAAGAAGTCATTCGGAATCTGCCTATTCGAAATCCGTTGATTTGGTTAGTGGATTCGTTTTAGAAGATGTCCACGAATTCTTTAGCAATAAAAAAAACCATCATCACTGATGGCTTTAGACAATCTTACCTACTCCACTAATTCCCAATCCCCTTGGACCGCATCGCAGACATCCTCTTTAGAGCAACTCATAAATAAAAAAAGGGCTAAAATGAAGATGGTTACTTTGTATAGCTTATTCATATTGACAGCGTTTTAGTTTATTTAATATTAATAATAATCACTTTCGAATCAGTTCCTATGGTTGCTACATAAGTGCCACTAAACAAGTTTGAAAAAGAGGCTTCCCCATTAGTGATAACTTTACTTTCACTTGGCTTCCCATTAAAGGTTAAAGAGACCGTAGATCCTTCTTTTTTTGACACCACTTTGATGGCCCCTAAGGTATTGCAAACCGCATCCTTTTTGTAAAACATAGGAGGTACAGGAACTTGAGTTACATTAACTGTATACGTGCTTAGCGTCGATTCGTCTTCCGATAAAACTTCGTAAGTCACTGGACCTGTAAAGCTATCCGCGGTAGTATTTGTCTTCTGAACGAGTCGGTTTTTATACAGGTTCGCCCCCTTGCTTAAGGTGAAAACCGGGGTTAAATTACCTACCGTATTTCCTTCCAAAATGGTGACTTTCACTGATCCTGGTGTAATCACAGAAGAGACCGATTTGACATTTAAAAAATCGAATGTAAGCAGTTCTGCCTTATTACTTAGCGCAGGCTCTGCAATGCTGAAGGATTGATAAAGGTTACCTATGTTTTGATAGGGGGCAAAGCTAATGGTTTTCCCAATTTTTGTGATGAGTCCTTTTGCACTATTGAAAACATAGAAAGTAATGACTTCTCCTGGCGTATTGGAGAATACCGTTAAATAGGCAAAATAGGATTTTTCGCTAGCCACGTAGGTGAGACCACTAACCCCTCGACAGGACGTTCCCACAAAAGCTCCCACTAAATCATTTTTGTTAGCTAATGGAACCCCGTCCACATTCAACTTAGCTACTAAGGTCATGGTATACTGAAACGCCGGTTCATCGACTTTCCAGGTAGGTACTTGTGCAAATACGCCCGATGAAAAAAACAAGAAGAAAATAACAAGCCACTTTTTCATATTAATCCTTCATGATTTTTTTGATGACCACTTTTGAGCCTACCTCTACTTTTATTAAATAAGAACCCGTAGGAATGTTCGGTTGCATGCTCAAAACGGTGCTTCCTGCATCGACTTTAAATGCCTTTTCGAATAAGGATTGACTCGACTCCACACTGTAAATCGTGATTTTGGCATCCCCTTTTTCTGGCGTATTCACCTCTATTTTTAATTCGTTCTGGAATGGATTCGGGAACACAAATACGTCTTGCTGCTCTAATTCAATCAGAACAGGTTTGGCAATACTTCCTAACATAACATCCGAAGAAAAATCAATCCTTTTAGAGGTAGTTTGAGTTACCTTATTTACCCCAATATGAGCGGTTAATTTTTCCGGTTTATCTCCATAAAGCGTGATGAAAGCGAGCTCTTGACCGTCTACTAGCATCGTCTTTGAGTCCCCTCTTAATTCACCCGCTTCATTGTAGAAATAGAGTTCGTTAAAGCCAGCCGGCAATTTCACTACCGCATTCATCGTGTTCGCAAACTTCGTATACTCAGCCGATATCGATGGAGTCGCTCTCTCATCAATTGTAAGAAACGCTGTTTTAGCCCCCGTCATTTTAGGACCAAAAATGTCCTTCACAGGTTGTGCATTATTGACACGGTTAATGTAGGCTGGATAGGTAAAGGTTTGCGCTTTGGCTACATTAATCATATATCCTTCCGACTGATTCAAATACGTTAGCGATCCTTTCCAAGCACGGGCGGCGCTACTATAAATGGCAAACAAGTTTTGTGACTTAATCAAGTCTCCTTCGGTTGGATTTATGTTTGCTAATGCATCTCCAATGGGGATGTTTTTATTCGCTACATAAGGCAGCCAGTTCCAGCCCGTTTGTAAATTAAATGACCAAGTCGTAAGATCGGCAGGGATCCCTTTCATTTTTAATTCTCCTCCCTTCGCGACTTTAATCTTGTACATTTTGTTCGTCGAAATGCCTCCATTAGTTGACACTCCACCTGACCATCCGTTACTTGCAGAACCTGCAGAATAGAACTGATACGAGTCAAATAAGGCCGGTGCATTCGACTGGATTAAATCCGAAGTACTTAGGTCAATACCGGAAGTCAGTGCATTCAAATTAGTGAATCTAGTATCATTTACATTAAATGAAACCCACGTCCAACCTGGCTGCAAGCCTACAAATTGTCCATCAATTGTCGTATTTTCAAAAATCGCCGGAGTTGAAAAAGTGCCGGTTACTTTATCTGCAACGAATGGAACACTCAAGACCCCATTTAACGTGGCTTCTAAGAAATTTCCTTCGTTTGCATCCCAAATAAAGAAGGAGATATTTTCACCACCGACTACATTACTATAAACGGTTAGGAATACGTTATAAAGATCCAGTTGACGGTCATACGTCAAACTGGCCTTACCTCTCAATTCTAATCCATTTGCTCCTGGTGCTACTGCATAAACTCGGTCAAATAAGTCGTCTTCGAATACGCCATCCACTTTTATTTTAGCGACAATATTCATGGACTGCGTAAAATTCGCCGGCGAGAAATTCACCTTCGGTTCTTTTACTAAAACACGCAAATTCAATTGCACTTTTTTATCTATTCCATAATTAGTAGACAGCGCAATTATATTCTTGTAAATACCTGGCGCTAAATTCAGGTCCACAGTCGCCATGACCGTGATGGATTTATTCGGATCTAACGTGCCAGAATAGGACGAAAGATTTAGCCAAGTAGGTACCGTAAAGGAATAAGGTTGTTGTAAGCCCCCTTGATTCACAATGGTAATAGGGAAGGTTAAAAGAGAGTCGGTCGTTCTAACAAGATTTGCGATTTCGCCTTGGCCTTCCACAAACATTTTAACCGGATTCTTATTGATATACGCGCTCCAAGTCACCGGTGAAGCTTGGCGATTATCGTACATGTCGTTCAAGTTAGACACGGTGATATAAGCCACTTTCCCTTCGATACTTGCCCAATTTGAGATGTCTGGTACTAACACGATTTGGTCATTATTGATGACCGGATTCAAGACGATAGACTCGGTAGGACGGTAAGGTTTAATCGCCGGAGTCACATCGGTAAATGTGACGCTAGAAGTTCCGCCAGAAGAAGTTTGTCCGCTGAATCTAGCATTAAGTGCGTTATAATTTTGTTGAGCCTGTGATGCGCTTAAGGCACTGGAATACATGTGTATCGCCGAGATATTCCCTTGGAAATACCTTCCATTATCCCAATTCCCTATAAATAGTCGACTTGGATCATTTAAGGTATTCGTGCCCCCCGTTCCAGTTGCAACCTGTACTCCATCAACATACATAACTAAAGCGCCTGTTGATTTTACTCTGGTACAAATCACCTGATGCCAGTTATTGTCATTATAGGTTGCAGGAGAAGTAATCGTAACGTCAGGCCTTCCTGTTCCAAACATTAATTTGCCTTGCGCCATACCCAAACCATAATCATTTTGACTCCCTGGGAAATCGCCATCAATCAAAGCAATCCCATTAGACCATGAACCTAGCGTTCCGGCATTAGATGCTGTTTTAAACCAAATACTTAAGGTAAAATCATCTTGTATGGCAGCTGGCCTGTAAATGAAAGTCCCTTGGTTTGTTCCATTCAACACAAAATTTCCGCCACTTGAAGCACTATATGTAGGTGCATTTTGCAGGGTGGCATTATTCGTAGCGCCGCTGCTCCCGATATTAGTCCAGATATTTCCCGTTCCTGGGTAACTGCTCGTTTGACCAGGGTCTAAATTCACGACTAAATTCGGTTGTACAATACTAGGTGGAGTAGCAACCGTAGGTACGAAGTAGTCACTCACTTGGGTAAAGGCATCTTGTGGATAATAGAATTTAGGACCATTGGAATTAGCAACGGATGGTTTATTGAAGTTCGAGTAGAACAATAAACCATTGCTCGTATAGTTCACTTCGAAATACCTGTCTGATTTAATTTGTTCAGCGGTTCTAGCCATATTCCAAATACACAGTTCATCTAGTTGGCCTATAAAATACCTGTCCACTGCATTGACCGTAGCGTTCGCCTGACCTCGCGCCCCTATGAACAATTTAGAAGATGCTAATGCCCCTATATTAGTCGTGGCATACGACCCTAATTGATTGCCATCAATATACAATTGCAAGCCTCCATTTCTGGTTAAACTCAGCGCAATGTGGTGCCAGCTATTGTCGTTCACTTTTACATTTCCAAAGGCATAGGTTTTCCCCTCAGCAGCAAGTTCTAATCCCCCGTTTGCATTGGTATTAAAGGCCCATTTATTGCGGTATTGATTACTCTCTACGATATCGGTACTATCTCCTGTTCCATTGGATAAAACGGTTGCATTCGACTGAGCTGTTTTCATCCAAAACGAAAGCGTAGCATCCATCTCTTTCGAAATAATTACCTTAGAAAAAGTATTACTATTGGTGATTAGGTAGTTTTTGCCTGTAAAATCATAGGCCGTTCCTTTCGGGAAAATGTCCCAATTAGCGTTTGCAATATCTAAATCCTTGTAGCGTGCTAAATCTTTAGCAATCGTTCCGTTTCCTTCATTTAATGGCCAAAAACCGAGAATCCCATTTTCGTTCCCTGTCAATGCCACATTCATATTCGCTACGGACTGATCTCGCGTTACGGCTTTACTCCATAATCGAAGGTCATGTAAATTCCCTTTAAATGTGCTTCCTCCTATGACAATCGGATTCGCATTCGTGAAATTCAAAACAGTAATTGGATTAGGCGAAGTTGTAGCGTTTAACTCGCGGTCATTTTCAATAATGCTTAGCCTCGGAATGGCCGAATTATAGGAAAGCGTATAATGATTAAAGTTGCCATCATTCAGGATGGTTGCGCTGATGCTTTGGCCGCCTAACGTATATTTTAATAAGTTATCAATTAATTCCACTTTCAACCCGCCCGATTGACTAAGCAAGGTGGACGTTCCACTTGAACTAGCATTTTTTAACCAAAACTCGAAGCTCAAATCGCCCGTCGTAATGTAGGGCTTATTAATCGTCGCTGTATTGCTCGATCCAATAAAGGCAAGGGATACATCGTGACTTACAGGTAACTGATTTTTTTGTACTAAAAATTCAAACTTCGTTACCGTTCCATTCAATTTAACTGGCTCATTAAAGCGAATAGAAATATCATTTCCAAGTCCTAATATACCATTTGTAGGTGTAGGTGTCCCAAAGACCACCGGTGCACTTAAATTCACATTTCCCGTAATCGTAGGTGACTCGAAATACGTATTATTATAACACGTGCTTCGTGCTCTGATTTCATAAGTACCATCGCTTAATCCATTACCGGCAATATCCCACGCATAGTTCAATTGATTCCCCGCAATAAGCTCTACATTATTATCTCCACCTGTTTTCGCCGTTGCCAGATCAGCATCGTTTTTGTAATAGGTTCGTAAGCCGGTCCAGTTAGGCGTTCCTTTTAATCGATACTCTAAGTTGATTTTTTGGAAGCTCGCAAAAGTCGTGTTGAAATCACCTAGTCTAATGTTTAGCGGTTTCGTGGCATTTCCATCGTAAGCTGTATTTCTGTTCATTAACCAATTGTTCGAAGGAGTCATTACACTTACAGATGAACATGAAGGAATGAAACTAGCAGAAACCGATACCGAACTAGTGGCATTTCCATCACAAAGCGATTGAAGTGAAACCACAATATTAGTATAGTCAAACTGATCGGACTTCACCTTTTTAAGGGTCATCGTATAGGTGACCGTTTGACCTGCCGGAATGTTGATGATTGTACCATTCGGCTCAATGTTAATTAATGCATTATCTGGGTTCGTGGACTGATCCACTAATAGCACAAATGTAGCGTCTTTATTCACCGTGCTTGTATTACGTAATTTTAAAACAAACTCCGCGTTTCTGCCTTCAAATACTCCTGATACATTAGACGAAATAACCTTGATTTCCGGTTTTTCCAAGGCAATAGTAGCAACAGATAAAGGGACTCTGTCGCTGGCTAGTAGATCTGTAATATAGGCAGTAGGATCTGTGACATTCGGATGCTTAGGATTATAAAAATGTGACAATTCAGCACCCTCGTAAGGACACGAAGTTTCTCCGCCTTTGGTAATAAAAATAGGCCCATTTCCATCAAACGAATTGATCACATCAACGCTCAATAAGTTCCCTGCATCCGTGTCATTCAGCGTATAGCTGACCGTTGTGCTAGTGGCATTTTCACTTCCGCTTGAAGCTCCCGCTCCTGTCGAACTAGCCCAACCGGTTGACATTTCAAATCCCGTATCATTTACTTTGCCCGCAATAACATTATTAAACTCAGCTGAAACTTCCACATCATAAGACACCGAGTTTGAACTGACTCTTTCGATGGAATACGATTTAGAAAAATCGCCTACGCCTGCATCAAAGGAGATGTTTTCATAAAATGATTTATTCAATAGGTCCTTTAATCTTTGGCCATTAGCGGACAACACGTTTGTCAATGGATTTTTCAACGCATCGATATTCGCATACAAAGAGGACTTCAATTTATCCCGTTCATTAAACGCCTGGTACTTTTGCTTTTCGTTGTTTTGGATAATTTTTCGCCACAGATTTATCGAGTTAACATACGTTTTCCGCGATAACACTCCACCTTGATTTTCGGTCAATGTACCTGCATCAATTTGATCAATAAAATCCTGGTATTTTGGAATGAGGTCATTGATAATACTTCCCTGCGAATAAATAAAGAACGTTTTTTGAGGGCCGTCTGAAAAATAAACGGCCTTCTTAATTTTAGGATAAACTAAGGTGGTCGTAGATCCTGCCGGAGCCACCACTTTAATCGGGGTAGCAGAATTCGCAACAGAATCAATGTTTAAATCATTGTAGGTTCCATAATATTGATTCGCCGAATAGCCTATGTATAAATCCGCATCACTACCATCCCAGCCTGCATCACTGCTCGTAGAAATCGATTGATTAAAGCTATAAGTATTCGTCACTTCGGCTCCTGTGGAACTAGATTGCGAAAATCCGATGCCGATGCTTTTGTCATTTTCTGCTTCGACTTTAACAGCGGGTCCAGCTAATACAGTCGAAAGAATTGTAACTCCATTGTTTAATGTTTTCGTATCTGACCCGCTAATGTTTGCTGCTGCAGAAGCCGTTTTTGTAAAGCTTAAAGTGGATCCTTTTTCGATCGTCGCAGAACTACCCGAACCTGGTGGATCGCGCAATACAAAATCAGGTAATTGGGGACCCGCCGTTACAAAAGTTTGAGAGCCGTCAGATTCCCCACCTAAGAGAATCCCTTCTGTTTTATATCCCGTCAGTGCGTTGTCAACCCCATTTAATCGATACAATAAATTGATCGTTCTTTTGTATCCGCTTCCTGCATCCGTATTAGGCATGCCCCCCTTAAATGAGTACACTAAAATGGAAGGATCCGTTTGGGATACTTCGGTAGATTCAGAGTTTTCTAAGGCCAAATTATTCGTGGCGATAATGGTTCCTCCGGTTACCGGAACGGTTGAAATGGTCGGATTTGTCAGACTCTTATCGTAATTATAATAGGACTCTTGCCCCTGAATTTGAACCTGGTAATTCCCAAATTGCTTGTAAATAGGAGTTGCCTGATCTGACGCAATCGTGTATGTTTTACTTCCTGATACGATAGTGCTTTCTGAACTTTGGCTTACTACTCGGAAGGTGGGATTTGCCATGTAGGCAAACTTCAATACTTCCTGATAGGGCGCTCCTTTGATATTTCCTTGGGTAAAGGAAGGGGTTTGGAAACCATTGATGGCCGTAAAGTTGATTGTTTTATCCGCATCTAGTAATGGCCTATTCCCCGGATTTTGGCCACTTTTAAAGACCAAATCATTTTGTGAAAGCGTATAACTCAGCGGCAATAATTTCACGCGGAACTCCCCAGTTTCTGCATTCGTCTCAAAGCTTGTCTTGTATTCAGGCGTTACGCTGCTCGCACCTGAAGGCATATACCCAAGCGTTAATTTAGCCACACCGATATTATTGATGGATGTGTAATTCGTTGTTTTAGTAACACCGTCCGCATCCACATAGGTGTAGACTTTTTTACCTTTATCCCCAAAACCTATCGTTTGATCTGACTGGGCCGTTCCTCCCACTACTCGGCCTACCACAGTGACTTTAGTTGTGTCAATAAAGGTGATCGGTTCATCTTGGTCTTGGAAGAAGTTTTGATAGGTATTCGTATACACCTTCTCGCCATTCACCACTGCGCTCGTCCGAGCTGGATACCGGCCTTCTTTACTAAAATTGTGCCCACTTTTAAAGATGGAAATAGCATGATCTCCTATAGGTACTTGGATCGTAAAACGGCCATTGATATCCGTCAAAATAGGCACATTATTCGCATCAATTGCTAAGGTATTATCGATATTGATATACGCCCCAGGAACAGGAATAACTGCATACCGACGTAAACTATCAATTCCGCCAGCTGCATTTTTATAGGCCCAATATTCCCCTTTTTGGTATTTACGATTACCCACAGTATAGGCATTATAGGACTCCTCTTCTTTAATGTCTCCTCTAATGGCTGCATCAGATGTAGTAGGAAAAACGCCTCTACTATCATACACCGCAATCCCCTTAAAAGTGAAAGACGAAATATCCTTAAAATTCACATTGTTAATGACCGTGGATCCGACGCCCGCATACGTTAATTGTTGAGTAGGATTAAACTTGTGTTTTCCCAGTGATGGAACAAGTGTATAGGAATTTCCATTACCGGTATAGGGAACCGCGGAAATCACAAAATTGCCATATTGATCCGTTACCCCTAAAATTCCTAGTTGTGTATTTGTCGGTACGACATTGCTAAAACTTGTCTTAGGCTCTACGTGTCTTGCGAAGAAGAAATTATAATTTTGTTGAACCTGATTCAATGTTAAAGCAGTGTTATAGATATTAATGGATGAAATACTTCCTGGGAAATATCTATTCACATCACTCCTTCCAATTTTTAACACACTTGGGCTAGTTAGCGAGTTGGTATTTCCTGTTCCTGTTGCTACTTGAACCCCATCCACATACATCACCATTGCGCCTGTAGATTTTACTCTCGTACAAACTACATGGTGCCAATTATTATCATTATAGGCGTTAGGAGAAATAATCGTTACTTCGGGATTACCTACTCCAAACATTAGTCTTCCTTGTGCCATGGTTAAACCATAGTCATTCACTACACCCGGAACTTCCCCATCTATAATACCAATTCCCGTCCATGATGAGCCCAAAACACCTGCATTTGAAGCGGTTTTAATCCATGCACTTAAGGTGAAATCATCCTGAACAGGTCGAGTAATGGCAGTTGATTGATTCGTTCCGTTAAAGGCCAAGTTTCCACCATAATTATCACTGTAGGTAGGTGAATTTTGTAAAGTAGCATTATAGGTAGAACCTCCGCTGCCTATATTTGTCCATAAACTTCCTGAGCCTGGGTAGCTACTTGTTTGACCTGGATCTAAATTTACAACTAGCCCCGTTTGTACAAGGCTAGCAGGAGGGGTCGGATAAATTACCTCTGTAGTTGAGTTATTCAATTTTGCATTGTTCCCATGAAAATCAAAACCGGTGGATGAAAGGTCATAAGCATAATTACCTGTGCCTTCATTTCCGGTAAGATAGGTATGTAGGTAGGCTTCATTCCCTTTTATGTACCTACGGTAATCTGTTAGAATCTGGGAAGGCGTCAGAGCTGTTTCCCACACCCTAAATTCATCTAAAAGGGCTGTTTTGCCGCCACCCAAATTAATTTGTGTCCAACTTTGTGGATATCCCAACGAACTCGTATTTAATCGAGTACCTATATTAGAGCTAGAAAAAATAACCGTGGGAGGAGTCGTTCCAGATACTGCATTATCCGCTAAGATCGTATTCATTTGAGCCACATAAGCAGCTGTAATTAATCTACCATTGATGTAAATCTCAGGTACTACGTTATTTCTTAACACGGCACTAAAATGCGTAAACGATCCATTAATATTAGTTACCGGGACTAATACATCCGCTCCTTTATTATCAACCTCCCCAGAAGGAATATAATCGCTTAACGTGATAATGTGGTCGCCTAAGAAGGGTTCTTCAATCGTAAGCGTAAGCGTATTTCTATTATTTACTACCCCTAATTTTACTTTAAAATATTTTGATTGACCCACATTGCTTTTAATCTCATATAAGGTAATTACATCATTATTGAAATTAGTCTCCGGTTTTACCCAAGCCTGTAAGGTAAGGGAGTCCTTTAAAATTTTATGCAAATTGTTGACTGCAACCGCTGTTGTAGAAGGAATTCTTAAAGAACTTCCAAAGTTTAATGAAGTCCCCGTAGGTGTTGCAGAAATCAATACATTTTTAACAGGATTGCCTGCGTTAAAACTAACATTCCCGGTAATAACAGCTGTAGGATTTCTAAACCCTATCCCGGTAATAAAAGAAGAGTATAGGGCGGGAGCATTCTCCACGCCTCTTGCCATCACTTTATACCGATATAATTTCCCCCCTTCTGTATTCACATCATCAAATGTTCTAGCAGAAGAGGCTAACGTGGCGATCGGATTTCCCCAATCTGGATTAGTACCAGAAATATCCATGGATCGATAAATAACAAAATCCGTAATCAGGCCGGCATTATTTTTAATCCCCCAATTGATCGTTACTCTATCGGTATAATACCCTTTAGATACCGTAAAAGCGTCTTCAGAAAAAGTGCTATAACGATAGCGAATGCCCCATGGAAAGCCTAAGTCCATGCGGTAATTCTGGCTCGGATTATTGGTTTGTGGCACGTCAATGATGCCCATATAAGGCAATCCTACTTGAACACCTACACTTTTAATCGTAAAAGTTCCATTTACCCCGTTTCTCGTTTGTGTGAGCTGATAATTAAGGTTATCTCGTTGAGAAGCGGAAGCCCCAATGACGCTTTTAACCCCTATTTTTTCTTGTATTTGGGAAAAAACAGAACTAACACTTAATAAAAAGACAATAAATAGAACAACTTTTTTCATTGTAATGGATTAAGAAAACCTTCCGGAAAGAGTCTATTAGATTTTAATGATGTAATTAACACCGTAAGAATAGGGGCGCGTATCGCCATAAGTTCCATCAGAACTGCCTGCAGAAGCAGTATTACCCGATACTAAGTGCGTATGATCACCTGCAATGGGAACATTCGCATGGTCATACACGTTTACCCTGTTTTGGGGATCCTGACCCGGATTAGTAGGAGTTGTACTAGACGTATTTCCCCAATTCACCCAAAACCGATTATCAGCTCTTAACAATTGATTAAATCCATTGCCGGCGTTATGTTCGTGACTACCATTCGTAGTTGTCGTGATGTTTACACCATGAGCGTGTTGGCGTAATTCATCGTACTGCGTTCCCTTTAATGCAATACCGCCTCTGCCTTCTTGTACTCCAGTACCTCTTAAATAACGAGCTGATAAATTAGGGGTATTTAAACCCCCTAATAGTGCCTTTAATTGAGCATAGTAAGGATTATCTGGAAATGAAGATCCGTCGCAAATCAACCAACCCACTGGTGCGGTAGCCCCTACATAAGCCATAATAGTTCCAGAGGGAACTCCATTTTGTGCGTGTATGGCATAGGGAACAGCTTGTAGTTTTTCATTTGAAAATACGACACTTCCCTGTGTAACTTTCAAGTAGGCTTGTGAATTACTGATGGCCGTGAATATGCTGTTATCAATGTTCATCACATAGGAAAAAACACCGAAATTATCCGTTTTCACATTCGCCGTTTGATTTAGAATTGTCACTTCATTATTGCTACCATCTAAATAATAGATTTTAAAGGCTAATCCTAATTGATCAATATTCGAAATGGCGGAGTTGTTTTCATCCCGTGCAATTCCTTGGATAGAAATACCCGTAGCTTGTACATTGGCTTGTGCTTGGACTTTTTGGAAAGAAAAGAGGGATGCCAAAAAGAGTAAAATTAGATAGGACTTTTTCATACTAGATTCAAAAATGAGTGAGGAGATTTAACTATTCAACATCAAAATTGAATCCTTAAAATTTTTTTTACTGAGGATGTGAAGTAAAACATGTCGGATTAAAACAATATTGGACAACAAGTTTTATCAAGGTTGTCCAAACTATTTTTTTTATGACTATTTTTAATGTGAAATAAGGGCTATTCTTATCAATTCAAAATACTTCACTCGAATGCATAACGCAACGATTATTCTAGTTTTTCTTGTGGTGATATTATTGCTAATCAATCACATAAATAGAAATAGGGCCGTTTTATGGGCGATTGTTTCTGTCATTGCATCCTGCATTAAAACATTAGCTGTATTAAATCCCCTTACTGAATTTTTAGAGGAGCCAATTACCTTGAGATTAATATTATGGAGTGGAATTGTCGGGTTTTTACCTATGCTCTCTTTGCTCCTATACATAAAAAGTATCATTAAAAAACCGGCAAAATTTGACTTCTTGCTCATTTTGCTGCTTGTTGCTCCTGTACTTTATGCCGTCAATTTAATCCCCTATTATCAACTACCAATAGCAGATCAAATACGTGTTTTTCAAAACCTTCCGGTAGCAAACGAGACTACCTTATGGATTTCTTGGGAAATAGCTAATGGCCTAAACGACCTATATAACTCGATACTTGGGGCCTTGATTATGATTTATCCAATAGTGCTTGTGACTCGGAATAAACATACGCTAAGCAAGAAATCATATATCGCTCTTGTTCAGATCTGTTACATTGTTTTGGCTAATTACGCTGCCATCGTTTTCGTTGTTTCTAATAACTACCTACACTTGTTCAATTTCAGCCAGCCAAATTCACTTAGTTCATTAAGCTTAATTTTGCCCTTATCTATCCTATTATTTCCACGCTATTTATACGATAACATCAATTATTCGGACTTGACATTCTATTTAAAATTAATGAATCACATCTCTGCAAAAGAAGACAAAACGGATGCAAATCAAGATAAATTAATTACAGATGCGAGTCGAATTTTGGCCTATTTGCATAATGAAAAACCTTATTTATCCCCAGAATTTTCAAAACACGATATTGCAAGGAGTTTGGATATCCCCCAAAATATTGTGACTGATTGTTTCTCGAAAATTATTAAAATTCCTTTCCCCGTTTTACGTAACCAATTACGTGTGGAGTTTGCCATCGAAAAATTCAAAAATAGTGGACATATAACTATTACCATTGCTGGAATTGCATCGGAATCAGGCTTTAAAAATCGATCCACTTTTTACACGGCTTTTAAAGAAGTCACCAAAATGACGCCTGTAGAATGGATAAAACAAAATGGTGATTTTCAAATAGAAGAAGATTAAATGTAAGAAAATCGTATTTTTAACATAATGAAAAACAGGCGAGAATTTCTAAAACAAAGCACGGGGCTTATAGGCTTATCAGCCCTAGATTTCACAGCGCCTGCAAAACCCCTGTTATCCTTTTCTACCCTAGGTTGCCCGGCTTGGACTTTCTCGCAGGTTCTACAAAACGCCGCAGCCAATAACTACCAGGGTATTGAAATAAGAGGTATTAAAGGAGATTTAGACTTGCCCAATAATCCCTTATTTTCGGCATCAAACATTGGGCAAACGAAGAGGGAAATCGCGGATTCGAATAGTAAAATTGTGAACCTAGGCTCCTCCGCAAATATGCATTTCATCGATGCAAAAAAGCGACAAAGCAACCTAGATGATGCCAAGAAATACATTGAACTTGCTCACCAATTAGCCTGCCCATTTATCCGCGTTTTCCCGAAT
>CANFWR010000043.1 GCA_947450865.1 Cytophagaceae bacterium | reverse complement strand
TCAGTTGCTCCATAATAGACCTTGCGAACCGGATCATATTGGATACATTGGTAACCACCATAAATACCGTTCATATAGCCTACCTGATGGCCTTTTTGTAATAATTCGCGAATCACTTCATACGGATAACCGTGTTCCAGGGTGATCATTCCGCCAGTTGGCTCCATCGTTTCGCCCGTTGGCTCTGAAGAACCTTCGTGGTTCATACGCGGATAATCGCCTGCTTCTTGTACATTCATGCCAAAGTCCACAACGTTCATCACGATTTGCACATGGCCCATCGGTTGGTAAGCACCTCCCATTACACCAAAGCTCATCACCGGCTGGCCATCCTTGGTCATAAACGCCGGAATGATCGTTTGGAATGGTCTTTTTCCTGGCGCGTAGGTATTATTCTCGCCCTCTTTCAAGTTGTATAATTCGCCGCGATCTTGGAACATAAAGCCTAAACCATCCGGCATCATACCTGATCCAAAACCTCTGTAATTACTCTGAATTAAAGACACCATATTGCCGTCCTTATCAGCCACCGTTAAGTAGATCGTATCTCCTTCTTTCAAAGCTGGATTTCCCGCCTCGTAATGGCGACCTGCGCGATTCGGATTGATCAACGCCCGGCGCTTCGCGCCGTACGCTTCCGATATTAATTCTGCTACTGGAATTTTGGCAAACTCAGGATCCGCGTAGTATTTTGCGCGGTCTTCGAAGGCAAGTTTTTTGGCCTCCGTAAACAAATGCACATGCTCCGCAGAACCTAGTTTTATTTTAGAAAAATCATAACCCTCTAAAATCGTTAACATCTGCAAAGCCGCGATTCCCTGGCTATTCGGTGGCAATTCCCACACATCATACCCGCGGTAATTCACGGATACCGGCTCCACCCAAGTAGACGTGTGCGACGCTAAATCTTCATAGCTCAAAAACCCACCATTCTTCTTCATAAACGCGTCCATCGTCCTCGCCATATCTCCCTTATAAAAGGCATCACGACCTTCTTTTCCTAGTTTTTCTAAGGTATTCGCTAAGTTCGGGTTCTTGAAAATATCACCCTCAACCGGTGGCTTTCCATTCGGATAATAGTGATTAGCCACATTAGGAAACTTACCATAATTCGCTGGAACGCGAGCTAATGCGGAAGCAAATTCACCGTGAACTGGAAAACCATTTCTTGCATAAGAAACCGCCTTTTCTAACACCTTATTCATCGGCATCGACCCGAATTTCTTATGCAATTCAAACCAGCCATCCACACAACCCGGCACGCTCACCGGCAATGGACCTAGTGATGGAATGTGCGTCAAACCGCGTTTTTTGAACTCGGCTAAAGTCAAGGATTTTGGTGACCTCCCCGACGCATTCAACCCATATAATTTCTTCGTTTTCGCATCCCAAACAATGGCAAATAAATCCCCTCCTATCCCATTCACATGTGGCTCCACGACACCTTCCATCGCATTCGCCGCAATAGCTGCATCAATGGCATTACCACCCGCTTTTAGCACATCAAGTGCGGCCTGGGTAGACAATGGGTGTGAGGTAGCGGCCATCCCGTTTTGGGCAATGGCCTGAGAACGAGTCGCCCAAACTTTACCATACGGACGATCTTGCGCCTGAGCAAACAGGGGCAAACAAAGGAGTAGGAGTAATTTCTTCATGTTGTTGATTTTAAAACAGTAAATTAGGGAATGGTGGGGGGAAATGCAATTATCAATTAACTTATAAAAAAGGACAGCAGTCAAATCTACCCGAAAAAGATCTTTACCTTTCCAAAATGAGAAATAGTTTGGATGATGGCTTAGATTTTAGAATTGATAAACTGACAAAATCGATTGAGGAGGTAACGAGTGGTCATAGCGAACTTACCTTTATTCTGCCGGTAGAGTTAGTTGATTTATATCAATTGATTTGGCACTTTGATTGGATGCTGGAATTTGATTTAGATGAACGCAAATTATTTAAATTAGTCACAGTGAATGAACCTAAATTAATCCATGGCTTAATTTGTTTAGAACAAAAACCTGACCATATTTACATACACCTACTTGAAAGTGCTCCGTTCAATAAAGGGAAAGAGAAACGATATTCTGGTGTTGCGGGAAATTTAGTCGCATTTGCTTGTAAACAATCCTTTCATTTTGGTTATGATGGCAATGTCTCCTTTATTGCTAAAGAACAATTGATTAATCATTATGAGAAATCAATTGGGGCATTTCACTTTGGCAATCGAAGAATGATTATTAATACGAGTGCAGCAAAGAAATTAGTCAACCAGTATTTTAATTCTTAATTCATGCAACCTAAAAAAATACGTTTAGATGTGGATCAAATCGGTGGACTAGAAATTCTTTCTGCCTCTGATGAAAAAGTGATTAGTCAATATATTCAATCACAAAAAAGGGATATTCATCCCATCAAAAAAAGGGAAGGAATCCCAAAAACAAAAAACCCCTAGACCTTCGCCCAGGGGTTTTCGCATTCTTGAACCCAATATAATTTACACTGACTTAGTAAACCATTTTTGCTTGATGCGCTCCGAGATGTAGTACATACAAGGAACGATTACGAGCGTTAAAATGGTCGAGAATGTCAATCCGAAGATGATCGTCCAGGCTAAAATTCCCCAGAATACCGCGGAATCAGAACCGATGAAGATATGTGGATTTAGTTCTGTAAATAAGGTAACGAAGTCGATGCTTAAGCCTAATGCCAAAGGAATTAAGCCTAATACCGCCGCCGAAGCCGTTAACAATACCGGCGTTAACCGAATGCCACCCCCTTCGATGATCGCCTCTTTCAAGTCGTAACCACGCTTGAAGCGAAGCTCTTCGATGAATTCGATCAATAAGATACCATTCTTCACCACGATACCTGCAAGGGCGATGATACCTACGCCGGACATAATCACGGAGAAGGTCATTCCGAAGGCCATAAAACCTAATAATACCCCGATTAACGATAACAAGATCGTTGCAAAGATGATCAATGGCTTCACCGCAGAGTTAAACTGCGTTGCTAAGATTAAGTAGATTAACACTAAGGCTGCTAAGAAGGCTACACCTAAAAAAGTGCCGGATTCTTTTTGGTCCTCTTGTTCTCCACCCATCCGAATCGTGTAACCTTGCGGCACCTCAAGTTCTTCGAAAAGCGTCGTTAATTCACCTACGATTTCATTCGCGTTATAACCTTGTACTACATCAGAACCTAGGGTCACGACACGCTCTTGGTTTTTGCGGTTGATTTGGCTGAACGAAGTGGCGTAGCGAATATCAGCGATTGAATTTAATGGCACTTGGCGCAAGGCGCCACCCATGTTCATGTCGCGGTAAGTGATATTCATCTGCAATAATTTCTCGATTTGGTTACGAGAATTGCCTTTTAAGCGCAATTGAATAGGATATTCGTCTTTCGCATCGCGGAATTTAGAGATTTCCGAACCGAATAAACCGGTACGAACAGCCATCGCCACTTGTGCCGATGAAATGCCCTCACGGGACGCTTTCTCGCGGTTCACGTCGATGATGATTTCCGGTTTGTTTGTCACTAAATCGGATTTCAATTCTTGGATTCCTTGGATGCCTTCTTTTACGATGGCCGCACGAACCTTTTTCTCTAAATCTTGTAAAACAGCGAAGTCATCTCCAGCGATTTCGATCGAAATAGGCTTTCCTGTAGGCGGGCCATTATTTTCTCTTTCGATGGCAATTTCTACGCCGGCTAAGGGATTTTTGGCAAAATCAGCTTGAATTTTACTCAAAATTTCACTCGTTTTCACACCACCACGTAACTGCAATTTCTCGAAAGCAATCGTCACCTTACTTTTGTGAGGCGTTGCTCCACGATCTGGTTGCATCGGATCTCCAGCATTCTTTCCTACATTGGAAATAACGGAGTTTACGATTTTGCTATACCCTTCTTTGTTCAAGAAAGCGAAGACACGCTTCTCGATCACTTTGGAAACCGAATCCGTAACGACCGCATCGGTACCAATCGGGTTTTTGGCATAAATATAAATGTAATCCGGATCGCCTGAAGGGAAGAAAACCACTTTTGGTTTCACCACACCCAATAAACCGATCGTTACAATCAATAATATGAAGGCTGAAATCGTTGCGTAAATTGGACGTTTTCCCATTAATACCCACGAAATCAACTTGCGGTAATTGGTCTTAAAATTAGGCAATGTAGTCTCTTGGAAAGGCACAATCCATTTCGGTGTGATCACAAAGTGATTGAACACATATAGAATGATGCAAAGCACGAAGAAGTTTCCAAAGCCAAAGTGACCCAAGCCGAAGCCCATCACATAACCGAAAACGGCTAAGCTCAACAAAATAAACACGGTACGACGGATGTCAGCAAACTTAGGCGCCTTCACATCGTTCACCTCTTCATCGTGACGCTTCATAAACGTAATCGCGAACACCGGGTTCATGACATAAGCCACAAAAAGCGATGCGAAAAGCGTAATGATCAACGTGATAGGCAAGTATTTCATAAACTCACCTACGATCCCTGGCCAGAATAACAAAGGCAAGAATGGCGAAATCGTCGTTAACGTTCCTGATAATACCGGTACGAATACCTCAGAAGCAGCTAATTTCACCGATTCTGTAATGGTCAATTTCTTGAAGTTATTGAACAAACGGTGCGCATTCTCGATGACCACAATCGCATCATCCACCACAATTCCAAGCCCTAAAAGGAAACCAAATAGAACGATAGTGTTTAAGCTGAAGTCTAGCGAAGGCATGAACAAGAAGGTCAATAAAGCAGATAAAGGCACAGATAGACCCACAAAAACGGCATCTCTAACGCCCATAAAGAACATTAATACGATAACCACAAATAAGAATCCAAGGATTACCGTGTTAATCAAATCAGCTAAATCGCCACGCGTACGTTCCGATTGATCCGCAGTCGTAGTAACCGTTAATCCCGCTGGATAACGCGTTTCTTTGAAATCTTCGATGGTTGCTTCAATGCGATCAGCTGCTGCGATTAGGTTCGCCCCAGAACGTTTAATGACGTTCAAGGTGATCACGGACTTGTTGTTCAAACGCGCAAAATCTTGCTTCTCTTCATAACTGTCCTTCACCTCAGCCACATCTTTTAAGCGGACACGTGCACCGGTAGAAGAACCGATCATCAAATTAGCTAATTGATCAATGGACTTTAATTCCCCAGTCACCCGAAGTGAACGACGCACTCCATTCACCGGTAAATCACCCCCAGAGATGTTGACGTTTTCGCCTTGCACTGCAGATTGGATATCGTAGAAAGTCAAACCATAACTCTGCATCTTATACAGGTCTAGGTTGATTTGGATCTCTCTTTTTAACGCACCGATGATGTCTACGCGGTTAATTTCCGGCATACCCTCGATCTCGTCTTGTAAATCCTCTGCATATTTCTTCAACTTATCTAGTGGATAATCCCCTGCAATGTTGATGTTCATAATCGGGAATTCCGAGAAGTTTACCTCAGCGACAGAAGGCTCGCGCGTTAAGTCTTTTGGCAAATCGGCAATCGCTTTGTCCACCGCATCTTGCGTACGTTGCTTCGCGATGGGGACGGTGACGTCCGTGTTGAATTCAACGATGATGACCGAAATATCTTGCAAGGCATTCGACTTCACACGCTTTACGCCCGTGATCGATTTGATTTGCTTTTCGATTGGTTTATTAATCGTGTTTTCGATGTCCGAGGGAGTGGTTCCAGCGTAGACCGTTTGGATGACCATTTGTGGCACCACGATGTCTGGGAATTGTTCCTTAGGTAAGCTCGAATAGATTCCCATCCCCGCCACAAAAATGATGAACGTGAAGATGTAAACCGTCGTGCGGTTTTGGGCTAACCAGCCCACCATGTTATAGATCAAGCCTTTGCCTTCTGGCAATTGCTCATTTTTGCTATTTTTTTCCATTTTCTACTTAGAAAGAGATGGCTGTACCATCCACTAAATCTTGAAATCCTTGTGTAATAAGTGAATCGCCCGCCTTTAATCCGTCTGTGATCTCAGCTTGACCATTGTAGGTTAAACCGATTGTAATTTGACGTGCGCGTGCTACTTTTTTACCATTTTCCTCTACCGCAACATACACAAGATTCCCTTTTTCGGTCTTTTGGATGATGTTTTCGCTGATCACGATGGCATTTTTCTTCGAAGTGTCGTTGATGTTAATTACCGCTAATAAGTTCGGCTTTAACTCACCACCTGCGTTCGGGATGCGTGCTTCGATGTCAAATGTACGGGTTAATGGGTTCACCATTTTAGACACTAATGAGATGCGCGCCTTTAATTCCTTGTTTAAATCTGGGAATTTGATGCTGATTTCGTCGCCTTGTTTCACGGTTCCTACATACGAATCTGCAATTTTAGCTGCGATCTTCAGGTTGCCTAAGTTCACGATTTGAACGATAGGTACACCAGGAGCGCCCATTTCACCTGCTTTTTGGCGAACTAATTCAATCGTTCCTGAGATCGGAGCCGTTACACGAGATAAGCCTAATTGCGCTTTCAAGGTCACGATTCTTTTTTCCAAAGACTCCATATTCGACTTCGCGCTTATGTACTGCACCTCAGTTCCGATTTGTTGATCCCAAAGCGCTTTTTGCTTCATAAAGATCGTCTTCGCTAACGATAATTGCTGACGAACCTCTTCTAATGACTCTTTTAAGATGTTGTTGTCCAAAGTCGCAATCAATTGACCTTTAGACACCGACTGTCCCGCCACTACTGGCAATGACAAAATCACACCACCTGTTTGTGGGCTAACTAAAACCGTGTTTTCAGCGACCACATTTCCTTGTGCTTCTACGAAATGCTGGAAGTTTTGTGGAGTTAATGGGCTCACGCTTACCGTGATCACCTTCGCAACCGCTTTGTCAGTAGGCTTACCTACTTCTTTCTCCAAAGCTGCAATCTTTGCTTGGATTTCTTTTTCCTGACTCTTCAAGTCAGCTAATTCTTGCTTCTTATCTTTCGATCCGCATGCCGCGAATAAAATGATTCCACTTAGGAGGATGGCTATTTTTTTCATGTTTGTATTAGTCTATGTAGAGTGTACCGTTTGCTTTTTCTAATTCAACTTTCGCTACTAGGGCATTGTAAAGGGCCGTAAAATAGTTCGCTTGTGATTCTTTGATGGATGATTCTGCGTTCAAAACCTCTAAGTTTGAACCTACCCCTTGTTGGTATTTCACACGAGTCACGCGTGAAATCTCATTCGCTAAGTCTAGGTTCGCCTTTTGTTCTTTCATGGATTCCAAAGCGTTCTTCATCGTAATGCTCGCCTGCGAACGTTGTAAGTCGATGGACGACTTTAACAAACTGTAAGACTGACGCACTTTTTGCAAGTTGTTCTCTGATTGAACCGCCTTGTATTTCTTCGAGAATCCGTCAAAAATCGGGATCTGCAAGGCTACCGTAATCGCTGCGTTATCGAACCATTGTTTGGTCATTAAATCACTGAAAGCATTTGCCCCCGCGTTATAACCATAGTTTGCGTTCAACACTAAACGAGGTAAATAACCTGCCTTAATGCTCTTCAAATCTAGTTCGGCTAAGTTCTCTTGCGTTTGCAAGATGGAATACTCAATGCGGTTTGCATAATTGAAATCACCCGCAGCATTGGTATTAAATGTCGCTAGTTCCACTTTCTCTAAGCTTTCGCTCAAGCGAATGGACTCTTCCATTGGGAAACCCATTTGGAACTTTAATAAAGCATAGCTCAATTCTTGTAAGCGATTCACGTTCTCTAATTCCGTGCGAAGGTTATTCGCTTGCACGTCTAAACGCTGCACGTCAATCTTCTCCACGAAACCTTGCTTATTTAATTCGCGTGTTTCCTTCAATAAGGTATCTAGGCGAGCCACGTTTAAGGCTAACAGTCCTTGGCGTTTTTCGTTCACCAAAATCCCGTAATAAGCCTTCGTCACATTCTCCGCTACTTGTTGCTTTGATTGGGTGACCGACTTAACGGCAAGGTCTTTGTAAACAGAAGAAGCCTTCAAGCCTAGTAAGTACGACCCGTCAAAAACCAATTGGCTTAATCCCACACTCGCAAAACCTGAGTTATCCACCCCGAATTTCGCTGCGATTAATTCTCCATCTGCTGCCGCAGGGTTAAATATTTTAGCAGGAATGAACGCACGTTGTAAGACGATATTGTTCGTTAAAGCTAGAGAACCATTCACCTGGGGTAATCCCATGGCTTTGATCTCATTGATCTTCGCACCTGCATTTTGCAAGTCGATTTGGCTATTTTTTACTTGAACTTGGTGCGTGATCGCATAGTCTACCGCCTGCTTTAAGCTGTAGGATTGTGCTTGCACTGCCCAGGAGGTCAGTAAAAATAGACCGACGTAGATTTTTCTTAGGCGGATCATTAGTTTAAATTGTTTTGGTAAGATGTGTAAAGCGTTAAACCTTTTTCAGTCAAAATACCTCGCATGAAAATATCCATCAGCGTTAGCTGGGTATCATACAAGGATAATTTATTGTTCGGGTAAAAATTAGGGTTGAAGGCTAAATCGACTTCGGCCATACGCAAGCGCGCAAGTAATTCGAAATCGATGTCATTTCTGAAATAGCCAAATTGCGCCCCCTTCTTAAAGTCAGCAATCAGGTTTTTGTGAATGCATTTTTCGCCGTGTTCGGTGAAAAGTTGATAAGCCTTCGGGAAGTATTTTTGAATCTCGTATAGAAGACGAGGATTCATTTGAGTGAACAAATCTTTCGTCATCTCAAAGGACTTGAAGATCTTTTCGATTACGTTTGGAAATAACCTATCGAGTTCATCCCATTTCAAATCGTCCTGCACAATGAACGTTTGCACGACTTCAAAAACCATCGAATCTTTATCCGGAAAATGTTGATAAATCGTTTTTTTAGAAATCCCTAATTCGCTCGCAATCGCATCCATCGTCACGGTCTTAACACCGTAGCGGAAGAATAATTCAGTTCCTTTTTCTAGAATGCGCGATTTCATTTGCTGATCCCCTTGATTTATCGGGAAGCAAAACTATGGAAACTTTCGTAGACTACAAAGTTTTCTTGTATTATTTTAAGATTACCAACCGGTTAAATTTGATTAACGGCCAAAATCATCCTGCAAACGGACGATATCCGATTCATCTGATGGATGCTCCACATCGGTATGTTGCCAAATCTCCGTCACCACACCCCAGCTGTCTAAACCTACTAAGCGATGGCGCATGCCAGTGGGCAAGGTAATTAATTCACCTTCCTGATAAACGCCAGGAGCAGATTGCTCATCCGTTTCCGAGATCACCACACCTACGGGACCTGAATTCACCGTCCAAACCTCCGCTCTGCGGAAATGGTATTGCCAAGACAAACGCTTCTCTGGTGCCACCACTAAGAACTTAGGGCTTAACTTCTGCGTAATCTGAATCGCATCCATCGAAAGCTGTGGGAAGTACTGTGCCGCAAACTTCGTCGCCTGTGTTTCGTCTAACACAAAGAAACCTCCCCAAGGGCGGTTGTGGTCTTTGTCGATAATCGTATACCCTTGAGAAAGAATGTAAGCTTCGACTTGTGCGAAGACTTCAGAGGCAGGAGTGGATGCGCTAAAATTCATAGCACAAAAATAAAAAAAAGACGGGAGAGCATCCCGTCTTTTCAAATAAATCGCTGTAAAATTTATTATAAGGTCCAGCCGTTGCGGTACTCGCGTCTAACGAATTGGTTACCTGCGTCGAAGTTCGTGATGCGCATGTTCTTCGCATCCCACTCCAGTTTTTGACGACCAATGTATTTCGCATTACGGCCCTCGCCTTCACGCAACATGTACGAACGAATCGCTAGGTTACCCATTAATACGGATTCCGTAAACGGTGCCGCATAATCGAATGGAGAACTTACTTCCATATTGCCAAAACCCGCTTTACATGCTTCAACCCACTGCGTATTGTGACCGCTATCGCCGCCTTTCACACGAGCTAAGCTTGCTTTAGGAAGTTCAGACTCATCTACACGAGCCCCGTTTCTAAATACTTTAGGATACATACCATACGTTCCGCAAGTCATGATACCTTTAGAACCGATTAAGATAACTCCGTTTGAGCCATCTGGATCCCCAATAATTTCTGAAGAAGGAATTCCATCTGGATGTGGTGCGCGAAGACCACCGTCAAACCAAGTCAATTTCACCGGTGAATTATTTTTCTTCGAAGGACCATAGTGTAACGTTACCATCGAGCTAGGAGGACATCCTTGTGGAATGTATTCCGGAGTCCAATCTTGCAAGAAGACTGATCCTACCGAACATTCTACGTCGATCGCATCGCGGATACCTAACACTTTGAATGGAGGGTCTAATAAGTGACATCCCATATCACCTAAGGCTCCTGTACCATAATCCCACCAGCCTCTCCATTTGAATGGAAGTAAAGCTGGGTTATATTCTCTGTATTTCGCAGGTCCTAACCAAAGATCCCAATCTAACTCTGCCGGTGCTGGAGATCCAGCAGCAGGGTAAGCGATTCCTTGTGGCCATACGGGACGGTTCGTCCATACATATACTTCTTTTACTTTTCCGATCGCACCGCCATCGAACCATTCCATCATTTGACGTACACCGTCGCCTGATGAACCTTGGTTACCCATTTGGGTTACGACTTGCATCTCACGCGCTTTCTCGCCTAATAGACGTGCCTCGTAGATATCGTGTGTCAATGGTTTTTGAACATAAACGTGTTTCTTACGACGCATCGCCTCCATCGCAATCGTTGCGTGGGTATGGTCTGGTGTAGAAACGATGACCGCATCTACGTTGCTACCTTCTTTATCTAAGGCAGCGCGGAAATCGCGGTAGTAATTCGCCTTTGGAAGGTCTTTCTTGATTCTAACGATTTGGCGATCATCCACATCGACGATTGCGACGATGTTTTCTGCCCCCTTGTTATAAGAATTCATAATGTCGCTGTAGCCTTTTCCGCCACCACCGACACCCATGATGTTTAATTTGTCTGAAGGAGCAGTGTAACCCTTGCCTAGCACGTGGCGAGGTACAATGTAGAAACTGGCTGCGGCTAATCCGGCTTTTTGCAGGAAGTTCCGTCTTGAAGTGTTACTCATAGTTGATAGGTTTTAATGATTGGATGTAAGTTTGTAAAAAAATAGTAGAAAACAAAAAAAGGGGTCAGCTTTCGCTAACCCCTTTCAGTATAGAACAGGTGAATGTTTCTATTCAGCTTACTATTCAGCTTTCTTAGATTTTTTCTCTAATTTTTTAATCGCTTGTTCTCTTTCAGCACCTTCCATTTGCTCTTTTAAAGCAGATAAAGCACCGATATCGCCCATAGTCGATTTCTCAGCTGTTGCAGCAGCAGGCTTGTCAGCAGATTTCGCTGCTTTCTTTTTCTCTGGCTTCGCAGCAGCAGCATCAGCCGCTACTTCTTCCGCCGTTGCCGCCGTGAATGTACGTGTGTGTGATAAGATGATCTTACGCTCTTCTTTGTGGAATTCTGTTACCACGAAGTCTAACGCCTCACCTACCTCAGCAACTGACTCATCTGCCTTCGTTAACTGCTTCAAAGGAGCTAATCCTTCGATACCGTATGGCAATTCTAAAACACCGAATTTCTCGTTTTTAGAAATGATGGTTGCTTTTTGAGTTGAACCTAAAGTGAACACACTTTCAAATGTATCCCAAGGGTTTTCCTCTAATTGTTTGTGACCTAAAGCTAAACGACGGTTATCCGCGTCTAATTCGATTACTACAACATCTAAAGAATCACCTACTTTAACGAATTCAGATGGGTGCTTGATTTTCTTCGTCCAAGACAAATCAGAAACGTGAACTAAACCGTCGATTCCTTCTTCTAATTCTAAGAATAAACCGAAGTTAGTTAAGTTACGAACTGTTCCTTTGTGCTTAGTACCGATTGCGTATTTCGCTAATAAATCAGTCTTAGTCCAAGGATCTTCTGTTAATTGCTTGATACCTAATGACATCTTGCGCTCAGCACGATCTAATGTTAACACGACTGCTTCCATTTCGTCTCCTACTTTCAAGAAATCTTGTGGGTTACGTAAGTGTTGAGACCATGACATCTCAGACACGTGGATTAAACCTTCAACGCCTGGCAATACTTCTAAGAAAGCACCGTAATCAGCTACGTTAACGATTTTACCTTTTACTTTCGAACCTACTTCAGTTCCAGCAGCTAAAGCTTCCCAAGGGTGCGCTTGTAATTGCTTCATACCTAAAGAGATACGTTTTTTGTTTTCGTCGAAGTCTAATACCACCACTTGGATTTTTTGATCCAATTTCAATACCTCTTGTGGGTGGTTGATACGTCCCCATGAGATATCCGTGATGTGAAGTAAACCATCTACACCACCTAAGTCGATGAACACACCGAAATTAGTCATGTTTTTGATCACACCTTCTAGTACTTGACCTTTATCTAAGTTCGTTAAGATCGTTTGACGTTGCGCCTCAAGATCTTTCTCGATTAATACTTTGTGAGATACAACTACGTTGTCATTTGTGTGGTTGATTTTAACAACCTTAACCTCCATGTTTTTGCCTACGAAAATATCGAAGTCACGGATAGGCTTCACATCAATTTGAGAACCAGGTAAGAATGCCTCGATTCCAAAGATATCCACGATTAAACCACCTTTTGTACGGCGCTTAACGAAACCATTGATGATCGTATCTTCTTCTAATGCTTTCTCGATGTTAGTCCATGCACCCATCACCTTAGCTAACTTACGTGACAAGGTTAATTGTCCGTTTGCGTCTTCTTGGTTCTCGATGTATACTTCTACTTCGTCACCAGCTTTCAAATCCGGCATATCGCGGAATTCTGAAGCAGATACTAAACCATCAGATTTGAATCCAATGTTAATGATTACTTCACGGTCAGTCTTGCTTACAACAATACCTTTCACTACTTCCTTCTCAGTGACCGAGTTCAAGGTTGCTTCGATAGCAGCCTCCATTTTTTCTTTTTGTTCTGAAGTATAGTTACCACCGAACCCTTTTCCTTCAACTAAATCCCAGTCGAAATCTTTTTTTACTTTTGACATAAATGAGTGCCCTTTTGGCTTTCGCCTACATCAACAAGCTGGGCTAACCTGCTGAAATTAAGTTTGAAACAATTTTTAAATTGGGGTGCAAAGCTACGAAGAATAATTTTATTTTCCATCTTTTGTGGTAAATTGAACGCACAAACCTCGTTAACCTATGAAATATTGCTTTTTAGCCCTTTTTTTCTTGTCCCAAAACCTATTTGCTATGTCTAATCCCGGAAAACCTTTCGGCCAAACGCCTGCGGGCGAGTCTGTTACCTTGTATACCTTGAAGAATGCCAAAGGCATGGAAGTTCACATCATGAACTACGGCGGCATCATTCAAAAAATCCTAACCCCAGATCGCAACGGAAAAGGGGAAGATGTGGTGCTCGGATTTGAGACTTTACAAGAATATATTAAAGACACCCCTTACTTTGGAGCGATCGTAGGCCGGTTCGGAAACCGCATCGCAAATGGGAAATTTACCTTAGACGGGAAACAATATACCCTCGCTGCCCAAAACAACGGCCAACATCTTCACGGCGGCCTGATCGGTTTCGATAAAAAAGTATGGAAAGAGGAAGCGGCCTCCGCACAGAGTTTAACTCTTTCCTATGTTTCCAAAGACATGGAAGAAGGATTTCCGGGTAACTTAAGCGTTAAGATGACCTATACCTTATCCGACGACAACGAAATAAGCGTTGCCTATGAGGCGACGACAGATAAAGCGACGGTATTGAACCTGAGCAATCACTCTTATTTTAATCTGAGCGGTAACGCGAAACGCGATATCCTGAACCAGGAAGTGCAGATTGATGCATCGCGTTTAGTGGCGGTAAATAAAGTGTTAATTCCCACAGGAGTGCTCGCGCCAGTCGCAGGAACGCCTTTTGATTTTACAAAACCACATGTGGTGGGAGATCGCATTAATGATACTTCGTCAGAGCAGATTGTGTTAGGTGGAGGCTATGACCATTGCTGGGCTTTGGATAAGCCGGCGGGGTCTTATGCGAAAATTGCCACGGTGCACGATCCAGTTTCGGGTCGTAAAATGACCGTATCTACGGATCAGCCGGGTGTACAGTTTTATACGGGGAATTTCCTAGACGGACATTTGACCGGTAAATACGGCGTAAAAATTACGAAGCGCCATGGCCTTTGTTTGGAGACCGAGCATTTCCCGGATTCACCAAATCAGCCTAATTTCCCTAGCACGGTTTTGCGTCCAGGGGAGGTGTATAAAACGAAAACGGCCTACAAGTTTAGTGTGAACTAAAGCGTTTTCGCTTCGTTCCAGTAAATATCCATTTCTGCCAAAGTCATCTCGGAAAGCGCCTGGCCATTCTCTGCCGCGCGTTTTTCGAGGTGCTGGAAGCGCTTGATGAACTTTTTGTTTGTCCGTTCAACGGCTGTTTCTGGATTAATATCGATGAATCGAGCAAAGTTCACGAGACTGAAGATCAAATCTCCTAGTTCCCCCTCCGCCTCCGCTTTCCCTGCTTCATCTAATTCTTTGCCTACAAAGGTCTCTTTGAATTCGCCCAGTTCTTCCTCCACTTTCTCCCACACCTGCTCTTTTTCTTCCCAGTCAAAACCCGCCCCGCGCGCCTTTTCTTGGATCCGCATCGCTTTAACGAGTGCCGGAAGTGAACCAGGAACACCACCTAGAACGGACTTGTTCCCCTCTTTCAATTTCAAAGCCTCCCAATTCTGCTTTACCTGCTCCTCGGTTTCAGCCACCACATCGCCATAAATATGCGGATGACGCCCGATAAGTTTTTCGCACAAACCGTTCAAAACGTCGGTCACATCGAAAGCCCCTTTCTCCGAACCGATTTTACTGTAGAAAACCAAGTGTAGGAAAAGATCCCCAATCTCTTTGCGGATTTCGGTCAAATCGTTTTCCATTATCGCATCGGAAAGCTCGTAGGTCTCTTCGATGGTTAAATGGCGCAATGATTCAAGCGTTTGCTTCTTGTCCCAAGGGCATTTCTCCCGCAGGTCGTCCATGATGACTAATAAACGGTCGAAGGCCTCCGCAGCTTTGGGGTATTTCATACTTATGGATTTAGCGCGTAGACTCTAACGTAGTCGATTTGGAATTTGTTCGGGAAGATCGTGTCGTCTACACCCTTTTGTCCACCCCAATCGCCACCGATCGCTAGGTTCATTAAGATATGTTGTTTCTTGTCAAAAGGCCATTGTTCCCAGCCGCCTTTCGTATTCTTGAATTCAAAATATTGCTTATCGTCGATGAAAGCTCGGATGTAATCAGGAGTCCAGTCGATGCGGAATACATGAAATTCCGTGTCCCATTTATCTAATGAGGTCACAGCCGTTTTCTGTGTTCCGATCACATGGTTAAAAGCTTTTGTATGAATACTTGCGTGCATAACACCTGGATCGTAACCCACGTGCTCTAAAATATCGATCTCGCCATTATCTGGCCAGAATTGGGAACCATAATCAGATTGACTTGCTAGCATCCAGATCGCGGGCCAGTTACCTCGACCTGCAGGGATTTTAGCTCTAGCCTCCACGCGACCATACAAGAAGTCATTTTTCCCTTTCGTAACGATACGCGCAGAAGTATAGGAACTCGATCCAGCTGTTTCTTTAATTGCCTCAATCGTTAAAATGCCTTTTTCGATATGGGCATTTTTGATGTTCGCATTCGTGTAGTTTTGGAGTTCATTATTCCCCCAGCCACTATTCCCTACGTCATAACCCCATTTAGAAGCATCTGGCAAGCCATCTTTATCAAATTCATCTGCCCAGAATGGAGTAGCGGAGAAGGTGTACTCCTTAGGAGGTACGACCGGCAAGTTTTGTATAATGGTAGCCGGAGCCACTGTGGGTTCTTCTGATTTACAAGAGAAAGCGCCTAAGCTGAAGATAATGAGTGCAAGTCGTAACATAGAGAGGTTTGATTTTTCCCAAAAATAGTATTTCCTCCCGATTTATCCTCTCCATTATTCGTATATTTCGGGATGGATTTCAAACTCACTTCTTCTTACAAGCCCACCGGTGATCAGCCGGAGGCGATTCGGCAATTAGTCGAGGGTGTGAACAAAGAAGAAGCCGCGCAAACCTTGCTAGGAGTAACTGGTTCCGGAAAGACCTTCACGATCGCCAATGTGATCCAGCAAGTGAACCGGCCGACCTTGATTTTGAGCCATAACAAGACCCTCGCCGCCCAATTGTACGGGGAATTCAAGTCCTTTTTTCCAGAGAACGCGGTCGAGTATTTCATCTCCTATTACGATTATTACCAGCCCGAGGCCTTTATCGCCTCCACGGGAACCTACATAGAAAAAGATCTCTCGATTAACCAGGAGATTGAAAAGTTGCGCTTGGCGACGACCTCTTCCTTGATGTCTGGCCGCCGCGACATTATCGTTATCGCCTCCGTTTCCTGTATTTACGGTATGGGGAATCCGGACGAATACCGGAATTCCATTATGCGAGTTGCCGTGGGTGACATCATCTCGCGGAATCAGTTTTTGTTCCGTTTGGTGGAGATTCTTTATGCACGGACCGAAGGCGAATTTTTGCGCGGTACCTTCCGGGTGAAAGGCGACACGGTGGATATTTTCTTGGCTTACGCTGACTTCGGTTATCGCTTTGTGTTTTTTGGCGATGAGATCGAGGAGATTCACCGCATCGATCCCTGGACGGGGAAGAAGATCTCTTCGGAGACGATGGTGGCCGTTTTCCCGGCGAACTTGTTTGTGACGGGACGCGAAACCTTGAACAACGCCATCTCCCATATCCAGGAAGATTTAGTGAACCAGATCTCCTATTTTGGCCGCGAGGGTCGCCTGACAGAAGCTGAACGCATTAAGCAGCGGACGGAGTTTGATCTCGAAATGATGCGCGAGCTAGGCTATTGCTCGGGGATTGAGAATTATTCTCGGTATTTTGACCAAAGAAAATCCGGCCAACGCCCTTTCTGCCTATTAGACTTCTTCCCAGACGACTTCTTAATGGTAGTGGACGAATGCCATGCCACGATGCCTCAAATCCGCGCGATGTACGGCGGCGACCGCTCCCGCAAAGAATCCCTGGTGGAATACGGTTTCCGTTTGCCCTCGGCGATGGATAACCGCCCGTTAAAATTCGATGAATTCGAAGACCTCATCGGCCAAACCATCTTCGTCTCCGCCACTCCCTCTGATTACGAATTACGCCGCTCCGAGGGAGTCGTAGTCGAACAGATTATTCGCCCTACCGGACTTTTGGACCCCTTAATCGAAGTGCGTCCCACGAAAAACCAAATCGATAATTTACTCGAAGAGGTCTACGACCGCATCAAGAAAAATGAACGCGTTTTAATTACCACCTTGACAAAACGGATGGCCGAAGAGCTATCCAAATACCTCGACCGCGTGGGGATCAAATGCCAGTACATTCACTCGGAAGTGAAAACCCTCGAACGCGTCGAGATTCTCCGCAATTTACGTTTAGGCGTCATCGACGTCTTAGTAGGCGTGAACTTATTGAGAGAGGGATTGGACTTACCGGAAGTTTCTTTGGTCGCGATTATGGATGCGGACAAAGAAGGATTCTTGCGCGATATTCGCTCGCTGATTCAGACCATTGGTCGTGCGGCGCGTAACGAAAACGGCAAGGTGTTGATGTACGGGGATAAGATTACGGGTTCGATGGCACTAGCCATTTCGGAAACGAACCGCCGCCGCGCCATCCAAATGGCCTATAACGAGAAGCACGGCATTACGCCTAAAACGATTTGGCGTTCGCACGACGAGATTATGGAGCAAACCTCCATCGCAGATCGCATGGCGAAACCCACGAAAAATTATACGATTCATCCGGATCAAGCGCCAGTCGCGGCGGATCCATTATTGGCCTACATGAAGCCGGCGGAGCTCAAAAAGCAATCCGAAACCATTCGAAAAGAGATGGAGAAAGCGGCGCGCGACCTCGACTTCCCATTAGCCGCGCGTTTACGCGATGAATTAGTGGTGATCGAATCGATGCTGACTTAATTTCAACGAACACACATTCCGTACTTGTTGTAGGTAGTTCTGTTCTAGAATCCATT
>CANFWR010000042.1 GCA_947450865.1 Cytophagaceae bacterium | reverse complement strand
ATAAAGAGAGGAAGGACGGGATCTTTTTCAGACAAAGCTTGGAATAATCCTGCATTGTCTTCAATCCTTAAATCACGTCTAAACCAAAATATGGAAACTTTTTTCATCCTCTATGTATCTTAAAGGGGTAAACTACACAGATTCTAGATTGTTTCAAAAATTTACCTTGACAAGCCCCCCTTCAATATGGTATATTTGTAGATTATAAAAATTCAAACCCGCTGAGAATGAAATTATCTGAATTCAGATTTGATTTACCCCAAAACTTAATTGCTCTTAACCCTGCCGAGAATCGCGAAGATGCGCGTATGATGGTAGTTAATCGCAAGAATAAGACGATTGAACATAAGAAATTCACAGATATCATCGACTATTTTGGCGAAGGTGATGTCTTAGTTACAAACAATACAAAGGTTTTCCCTGCTCGTCTATACGGAAACAAGGAGAAAACAGGAGCTCAAATCGAGGTCTTTTTATTAAGAGAATTAAATAGAGAACACCGTCTTTGGGATGTTTTGGTAGATCCAGCTCGTAAAATCCGTGTCGGTAATAAATTGTATTTCGGTGATTCTGACCTAGTGGCTGAGGTTATCGACAATACTACTTCACGTGGACGTACCATTCGTTTCTTGTATGATGGTGATCATGATGCGTTAATGCAAGCGATACACGAATTAGGAGAAACACCACTTCCGGACGAAATTCGTTTCAAAAGAGCGGCAACGGAAGATGACCGCGATCGTTTCCAAACTATTTATGCAGAGCACGTAGGTGCGGTGGCGGCTCCTACAGCGGGTTTACACTTCTCGAAGATCGTCATGAAGCGTATGGAATTAAACGGCGCTCAGTTTACTCCTATTACTTTGCACGTAGGTTTAGGTACTTTCCGTCAGGTGGATGTAGAGGATTTGACCAAACACAAAACAGATTCAGAACACTTTATGATTGATAATTCAACATGTAATTATGTGAATGAAGCAATCGATAATAAAAAACAAGTATTAGCGGTAGGAACAACCGTTATGAAGGCGTTAGAGTCTTCTGTATCAGCGAGTGGCCACTTAAAGCCTATTAATAGCTGGACAGATAAATTCATATTCCCTCCATACGAATTTAAAATCCCTACAGCTTTATTAACGAATTTCCACCTTCCAGAATCGATTCTATTAATGATGGCGTCGGCATTTGGTGGTCACGAGTTAATCACAGAAGCATACAAACAAGCCATTAAAGAGAAATACCGTTTCTTCTCCTATGGTGACGTGATGTTAATCATCTAATTGAATTAATCGGGTTTGCTTTGAAAAAATATGCCATTATTGTCGCAGGGGGCTCCGGCCAGCGTATGCAGAGTGCAGTCCCTAAGCAATTTTTGCTTTTGCAGGGCAAACCCGTTTTATACCATACCCTTGCTGCCTTTTATGAGGCAGATATTTCCACAGAAATAATTTTGGTATTACCAGTTGATCAGTTTGCCTATTGGGAAACTTTAATAGCTGGATTACCTACTATTCCGCATCGTTTAGTCGCTGGAGGTAACTCTAGGTTTCAAAGTAGCCAACATGCCATTCAAACACTGACAGAAGATGGAATGGTAGCTATTCATGATGGTGTGAGACCCTTGATAGAACCGGCCTTGATTACTGCTAGTTTTAAAGCGGCTAATGAAAAAGGGAATGCTGTTTTAGCTGTAGCTTCTAAAGATTCCGTTCGTTTCTATTCCTCTGAGAAAGAACGATTTGAACACCTGAACCGAGAAGCAATTCGTTTGATACAAACTCCCCAAATCTTCTCCGTTAAAGACTTACAAGAAGCCTTTAAACAAAGTTATTCGGAGGATTTTACTGATGATGCAAGAGTAGTAGAAGCTTTGGGAATACACATTAACCTAGTAGAAGGATCTTATAAAAATATCAAAATCACCACTCCGGAGGATTTGTTATTAGCTGAGGTCTTAATGAAATAATCTATGAAAAACGCTTGGAATTGGATTGGGAAGAGCATCCTACAGTTTAAATTTCCCCTTTTAGGATTCATTCTTTTACTGACGATTGGTTTAGGATTTAAGGCAAGCCAAATCCAACTTAGCTATGAATTAGCCAAGATCCTTCCTGCCTCAGATGAGCGTTTTCAACTCTACGAAGGATTCAAAAAGAAATACGGTGAGGATGGTGCTGTCATGGTTATCGCGGTCGAAAATCCACAAATTTTTAGCCCAGTCGAATTTAAGGCTTGGCGCGATTTGAGTAATGAGGTCAAAAAGCAGGCGGGTATCAAGAATGTCCTTTCCCTATCGACATTGCCGGAATTATACATTGATTCGACGGAAAAGAAATTCAAAACACGAATGTTGTTGGATTCTACGTTGGTCCTCGACGAAAGCAATTTAGCTACCTTTAAATCCAAATTAGATCAATTACCTATCTATAAAAACTTCCTTTACACGGAAGACTTGAAGACCCATTTACTGTTGATTACGTTAGACCAAAAGGTCATTAATGACAAGGGACGCATTACTTTGGTCAGAAAAATCAAAGCATTAGGTGAGCAATACCAAGCCAAAATGAAGCATTCGGTACATATGACGGGTATGCCTTTCATTCGTACCGAATATACGTCGCAGGTAACGAAGGAATTAAGCCTGTTCTTGGGTTTAGCCATCTTAGTGACTTCATTAATCTTGTTGTTCTTCTTCCGCTCTTTCCAGGTAGTATTCTTCGCGAATATCGTGGTCTTAGTGGGCATAGTGGCTTCATTAGCTACGATTGTGTTCTTTGGATTTAAGATCACGCTTCTATCTGGTTTAATTCCACCACTGATTGTAGTGATCGGAATTCCGAATGTCATTTTCTTATTGAATAAATACCACGAGACCTATTTAGCAGGAAAATCTAAAGAGGAATCATTAATCGAAAGTGCTTCGAAAGTGGGGAGAACGTTGTTCTTAGCTAATTTGACCACTTCCATTGGTTTTGGGGTTTTTGCCTTTACGGGATCGGCTTTGTTAGTTGAGTTTGGGATTGTGGCCGCGTTAAATGTGATGATCACCTTCTTCGTTTCGCTGGTGTTAATTCCTATTTTCTTTAGCTTCTTAGCTCCTCCAAAGCAGAAAGACTTAGCGCATTTTGAGTCTATTCGCGTGAATAAATTCTTGAATCGAGTGGATGTGTGGGTGCTTCATCACCGGAAGTTTATCTATAGTTTCATTTCGATCGTTTTAGTTATATCATTCTATGGCCTAAGTAAAATTCAAGCCGTGGGTTATATTGTAGATGATTTGCCTCGTGACAATGCCATTTATACCGATTTGAAGTTTGTTGAAGATCGCTTTAAGGGCGTTATGCCTTTTGAGGTGAATATCGATGCGTTTGAAAAAGGGAGAGCGTTGACGCCGGAACTTTTGGCCAAAATCAAACGAACTGAAAAATTAGTAGCTAAGTATCCTGAATTCACCCAAGGTCTTTCCATTCTGACGGCCACTAAATACTTGTATCAAGTATACCGCGGAGGTGATCCTAAATACTTCACTTTACCGGGAATCGATGAATTAGCTAAGTTAAAGGACTTCCAATCAAGTTTGGATGGCAAAAACAACAACCTATTTGCCGGATTCATCGATAAAGATAAACGTTTCACGCGCATCAGTTTCCAAATGCAAGATGCCGGAACGGTACGCACAAAACAATTATTCGATGAAATTCAGCCTAAAATCGACAGTATCTTTAGAACAGATATCGAAACAGGCGAATTACTCCCTAAAGGCGATAAACGGGGATATCAAGCCGATGTGACGGGTAACTCTGTCATCTATGCGTTCCAAACAGAATACTTGCAAGTCAACCTCATCGAAAGTACGATCACAGCCATCATCTTGATATGCATCTTGATGGCACTCTTATTCCGATCTTGGAAAATGGTGTTGATCTCTACCCTACCTAGCTTGATTCCATTAATTATCACGGCTGGTCTGATGGGTTACTTTGGAATTGCACTTAAGCCTAGCACCATTTTAATTTTCTCTATTGCCTTCGGGATTTCGAGTGATGGAACGATTTATTTCTTAACCCGCTACAAGGAAGAATGGGCAAAAAATAACCAAAACATTCAGAAAGCAGTACAAACAACCATTTTAAAAACAGGAGTTTCGATGTTCTATACAGCGATGATTCTGTTTTTTGGCTTCTTTATCTTCACGGCATCTACCTTTAAGGGAACGCAGGCATTAGGCATTTTGGTTTCAGTCACCTTATTAATGGCGATGATTTGCAATTTGATCTTATTACCGGCCTTCTTATTAGGATTAAATAAAAAGGAGATATCCACCATTTTAGAGGAAGATTTGTAAATGGCTGAGACTAAACCTTCCTTGTATACCTTATCCTTCTTTTTGCTTTGCCTGAGTAACTTTTTGTTTTCGGCTAGTTTTTCGATGATTATCCCAGAGTTACCGGATTATTTAGCCAGTCTTGGTGGAAAAGAATACATCGGTTATACCATCGCTCTTTTTACGCTTGCTGCGGGATTATCTCGTCCCTTCTCAGGTAAATTAACGGATCATATTGGACGTATACCCATTATGGCATTCGGTTCCCTCGTTTGCTTTATCTGTGGGGGACTTTATCCGTTATTGCATACCGTGCAGGGCTTTTTATTTCTACGTTTTATTCATGGAATGTCTACTGGGACCAAACCCACGGCTACCGCAGCTTATGTAGCAGATGTCATACCAGAAGACCGCAGAGGAGAAGCTCAGGGTAGTTTAGGAATCTTTACAGCGACTGGAATGTCCATTGGGCCTGCTATTGGCAGTTTCTTAGCCTCAACATATGGTTTAGACCAAATGTTCTATATCTCCTCCGTCTTTGCCCTGGCTTCCATTGTGATTCTAAGTCGGATGAAGGAGACGTTGCCAAAGGCCATGAAATCACGCTTCAGCCTATCTCTGTTTCGCATCGGTTGGAAAGATGTATTTGAACCCAAAGTCATTCCCGTATTTTGGGTAATGCTGTTCGTATCCTTTTCTGCTGGGGCGATGATTACCCTGATTCCAGATACTTCAAAGGTGGTAGGATGGTCAAATAAAGGCTTGTATTTTACTATATACACCGTTTCTTCTATTGTGATTCGATTCTTTTTTTCCAAAGCTTCTGACCAATATGGTCGTATTCCGGTGTTGATTTTTGGCTGCTTTATGCTAAGTATTTCGATGTTCTTACTCGTATTTTCAGCCAATTCTTATTTACTAATTGTCTCTGCTATTATATACGGAATTGCGTGGGGATTCAACACGCCTACTTTGACAGCCTGGACCAATGACTTAGGAGACAAAAACCACATGGGACGAGCCATGGCCACCATGTATATTGCTTTAGAGGCAGGAATCGGCATAGGCGCCTATGTCTCAGGTGAAATTTACCAAGGAGTGGCAAGCCAAATTCCTATTCCGTTTTTACTAGCAGCTTTATTATCTTTGTTAGCATTTCTCTTATTATGGACAAAAAAACGAAATTGGACCTATGGAATTTAGCGAATACTTAATTCAGAAAAACATCTGTTCCACTCGTTTTTCAGCGGCAGAACCGGCTCTTTTTCAACACTGGTCAGACGCTTTTATTCTTCTGCACCCCGCTAGTTTCACCGAACAAAATAAGTTCATCATAAATAAAATACGAAGAAAATATCCTTTAAAAAAGGAGTAATAATTCATAATTATTGTCTTTAATTTAGTAAATAACCGCAAAAACGTTGTACTATTTAAATAATTGATTCAGTCAAATATTTGAAATGTACTAAATCCGGAAATTTGTAAAAATTAATAACAAAGACAATGCCACAAAGCAATTTGCAAGCCCTATTCCCTGGTGCTGGGGAAATCCCTAAAGAATATGATTTAACGCATCCTATTGAACAAAAAGAGTATTTGGTCAATGGCGAGATGCGTCAATGGAAAGGCAAAACGCAAGACGTTTGGTCACCCATTTATGTAAAAACTGACAAAGGTTTCGAACAAAAACGAATCGGCTCCTATCCTATCACGGACGCAGCAGATGCCATGGAAGTTTTGTACGCTGGCGTTAAGGCTTATTCCAATGGTCGTGGCGAATGGCCATCGATGACCGTTGCTCAACGAATCGAATGTGTGGAGAAATTTACGCAGAAGATGATCCAAAAGCGCGACGAAGTGGTCAAATTATTAATGTGGGAAATTGGTAAATCATTAGGCGACTCTCAAAAAGAATTTGACCGTACCGTTCAATACATTTATGATACCATTGGTGCTTTAAAAGATATCGATCGAAACTCTTCTACTTTCTTAATTGAAGAAGGTATTATCGGTCAAGTGAGACGTTCACCTTTAGGGGTTGTACTTTGTATGGGACCATTCAACTATCCGTTGAATGAAACCTTTACGACACTTATCCCAGCTTTAATCATGGGAAATATCGTCTTATTCAAACCACCGAAACACGGTACTTTATTACACTACCCATTACTTGAGGCTTTCAAGGATTCATTCCCAGCAGGTGTTATCAACACACTTTACGGACGTGGAAATTCGATCATTCCTCAATTAATGGAATCAGGTAAAATCGATGTATTGACTTTAATTGGCTCTTCTAAAGTAGCGGATAAGTTAAAGAAAATGCACCCGAAAGTAAATCGTCTACGTGCTATTTTAGGCCTAGATGCAAAGAATGCAGCGATTGTTACAGAAAGTGCAGACTTAGATTCAGCCATTAACGAATGTCTTTTAGGATCACTTTCTTTCAACGGCCAACGTTGTACAGCGGTGAAAATAATCTTTGTACACAAATCACTTGCTGATAAATTCAACGAAGGTTTAGCTAAGAAAATTGAAGCGCTTAAGTTAGGGATGATGTGGGAACCAGGAGTTCAAATTACACCACTTCCAGAGCCTAATAAGCCTGCTTATTTAACTGAATTGATTGAAGATGCTAAGTTACATGGCGCTAAAGTGATTAATGAACATGGTGGAGAAAACTTCAAATCGATCTTCTTCCCTGCATTATTGTATCCAGTTAATAGCAAAATGAAAGTTTGGCATGAAGAGCAATTTGGACCAGTGGTACCGGTTGTTCCATTTGAAAGCTTAGATGAGCCAATTGATTATATCCATGAATCGTCTCACGGACAACAAGTGGCTATTTTTGGAACGGATGTAAATCAAATTTCAGAATTAATCGATGCAACGGTGAACCAAGTTTCTCGCGTAAACATTAACGCTCAATGTCAACGTGGACCTGATTCATTCCCTTTCACAGGGCGTAAAGATTCTGCTGAGGGTACTCTTTCAGTAACAGCGGCTTTACGTTCATTCTCTATTCGTACGGTTGTTGCGACTAAAGCGACTCAATCGAATAAAGATATCGTGAATGCGATTGTGGAGAACCAACAATCTAACTTCTTATCGACAAGATTTATTTTGTAATCAGTCGATAAACATACAAAAAAAGGCCAGTGCATTCGCGCTGGCCTTTTTTGTTATTTTAAAGCAGCTCTTTGTGCTTTCACAGCTGGATCAGTAATGAACTCATCGTAAGTCATTAGTTTATCCAAATGACTTTTAGAACCGATTTCAATGACGCGATTTGCCACCGTATCGGTCAATTGATGATCATGACACGTGAACAACATTGTTCCTGGGAATTCAATCATCCCATTATTCAAGGCTGTAATCGACTCTAAGTCTAAGTGATTCGTAGGCTCATCAAATAAGAGCACGTTCGCACCTGATAACATCATACGAGAGAACATACAACGTTGTTTCTCACCCCCTGAGATAACTGTACACTTTTTCAAAGCCTCATCACCCGAGAATAACATACGACCCAAGAAACCACGAATGAAACTTTCGTCTTTTTCTACAGAGTATTGACGTAACCAATCCACCAGATTCATTGAATCATCTTGGAAGTATTTGGCATTATCATTAGGCAAATACGTCTGAGTAGTAGTAACTCCCCATTTATACTCACCTGTAAATTTCGTGTTTTCACCGGCTAGAATGTCTAGCAAGGCTGTTATTGCCAAAGAATCTTTAGCTAATAATGCCACTTTATCTCCTTTATTAATGGTGAAGGAAAGATTTGTAAACAAAGGGACTCCTTCTTCTGTCGTAGCCGATAAATTTTCTACACTCAATAATTGATCCCCCGCCTCTCTTTCAGGTTTGAAATTAATGAAAGGATACTTACGAGAGGACGGCTTAATATCATCCACTTGCAATTTATCCAACATTTTCTGACGAGAGGTAGCTTGTTTAGACTTCGCCACATTCGCAGAGAATCGACGAATAAATTCTTCTAATTCTTTCCGTTTCTCGTCGGTCTTTTTATTCTGATCCGTACGTTGACGTGCCGCTAATTGAGACGATTCGTACCAGAATGTATAGGTTCCACCATATAATTGAATTTTGCCAAAATCTAAGTCAGCAATGTGCGTACACACATTATCTAAGAAGTGACGATCGTGAGAAACCACAATTACCGTATTCTTGAAGTTCATTAAATAGCCTTCTAACCATAAAATGGAATCAATATCCAAGTTATTAGTAGGCTCATCTAATAATAAAATATCTGGGTTACCAAATAAAGCTTGCGCTAACAACACTTTCACTTTATCTGAACCATTTAAATCCTTCAATAAAGTATAATGTAGATCAGCTGAAATACCTAAACCACCCAATAAAGAACCAGCTTCCGATTCTGCTTCCCATCCATTTAATTCTGCAAACTCTGCTTCTAAATCCGCCGCTTTATTTCCATCTTCCTCGGTAAAGTCTTCTTTCAAGTAAATAGCATCCTTTTCTAACATAATGTCATATAGGCGCTTATTCCCCATAATAACTGTTTGCAATACTTCTACTTCCTCGTATTCGAAGTGATTTTGCTTCAAAATCGACATACGCTCACCTGGGTTCATCGAAACGGAACCCGTTTGAGATTCAATTTCACCCGATAAGATTTTCAAGAAGGTCGATTTACCTGCACCATTAGCACCGATTAAACCGTAACAGTTACCTTCGGTAAATTTGATATTAACTTCTTCAAAAAGGACTCTTTTCCCAAAACGAAGGGACACATTAGATACTTGCAACATAGGAGCTGGATTAAATAGGGTGCAAAATTACTAATTTTGGCACCGATTATCATATTTTTTTTGCAATTTCGAAACGAATTAGAGACTATGGAACCCACAAATTCGGCCGAAACTTTGCATCTGCGCCTAAACGCTGAGAATTTCCGGGAGCAATTACTCGCTCACCCGAAAAAGGATACCCGAATAAAAACGGTTCAGATTGAAATCTCTAATGAACATTTCCTTTTAATTCCCACTACCTTAGATTCACCTACGTACCGTTTAGGCTTTCTCGAAAAAGCCCTTGGTGAACACGCATTAGTGGGAAAAGAAATACAACAACAAGCCATTTCTTCAGAAGATGCTAATTTAATATTTCTTGTACCCAGTGATTGGAAAGACCATATTTCGGCTCATTTCCCCTATGCAAGAATTAACTACACGCATACACTAGCCTTATTATTACAACGCAACGACCAACAATTAACGTTGTATATTCAAGGGAAATTAGCTTTCGCCAGCTTATACCAAGGCAACAAATTGCAATTAGCAAATGCGTACCCATTTGAGTCAGCTATCGAATTAGCTTTTTATTTACAATCTATAAGAGATGCATTTTCTTTAAATTGGACCTTATATCCACCCCTATTAGTCGCTGGATCTGAGGAAATTGCCGACGCATCACTCTATCAAATACCTTATGTCAAATCCTAAAAAAGCGTTTTTCCCAGGTTCTTTTGATCCTTTTACAAAGGGTCACGAAGATATCGTACTTAGAGCTTTAGCTTTATTCGATGAAGTGATTATAGGTATAGGCCAAAACTCCTCCAAGTCTCGCTATTTCCCATTAGAAAAAATGGAAGATTACATTCGCAAGACATTTGAAGGGAAGCCAGTTTCAGTGGTGACTTATCAAAACCTTACAGCTAATGTGGCCCACGAATATGGCGCCAAATTTATCATCAGAGGCTTACGGAACACTACTGACTTTGAATACGAAAACTCTATATCACAGGTGAATAGACATATTCACAATGAATTAGAGACGGTATTCTTAATCACTTCGCCTCATTTAGCACCTATCAGTTCCACGATTATCCGCGATTTACATCGCTACGGAAGTCCAGTGGACCAATATTTGCCTTATACTTTAGACTAATTTCTTGAATTTTTCGATGACGTAACGAATCGAGGAGTAGGTATTAGTTAAAGCCTGTATTTGCTTCTTCTCGTTCAACCATTCCACTTTCTCTATACCCTCTTCGGTTTGCGGGATAAGTTTTCCAGTGAAATTAGTATTCATCGCATACCAACGTGTTTTCTTTAAAACCAACTTGTTTTTGTGCGTATAGGTATGGTAGGTAGTACAAATTTTATCGCCTAAAATTGCCTTTACATTACACTCTTCTTCTACTTCTCTAACAGCTGCTGTTTCAAACTTTTCATTCTTCTCCAGTTTACCTTTTGGCAAATCCCATTTACCCAAACGATACATCCATAAAACATCTTTTGTTTGATTAACAACCACACCGCCAGCAGCTTCGACTAGCTGATACATCTTGACAATTTTTTGTTTAAAGAGCTTACGATCTTCAACTATAATATAAAGTGCGTGAAAATGAATGTCGGATTTTGCGTGCAAATTCATCAGAATTTTCTCCACTTGCTCCGCACTAGCATTAATAATGCAGGTATGACCACTGAAGTTCTCCACCTTTAAAGGTGATAAACGAGCGTCTAGGACTAAATCAAAATCCTCTTTAGATGGCATTTCTCCCAACTCCTTCTTCTTCACAATTCTGATCGGTCGATCATCAATAAAAATTACCATCTTTTCAATTTTCTGTGGCAAAAATAGAATTAAATAGTGAAAGATAGACTGAATAAATTATTTTTGTAAATATAAATTCAGAAACAAGCGATATGCAAAATTTGACAATTCCTCAAGAAGTAGCCCAACACCTATTAAAGATTCAAGCCATTCAATTGCGACCGGATCAACCATTTACCTGGGCTTCAGGCTGGAATTCTCCTATTTATTGTGATAACCGCGTTTCCTTATCTTTTCCTGAGGTACGTACTTATATCAAAAATTGCTTATCTGCTGCTGTAAAGGCTTATTTCCCACAAGCAGACATCATTGCTGGCGTGGCGACCGCGGGAATTGCACAGGGTGCATTAGTAGCTGATTTTTTAGACTTACCTTTTTGTTATGTTCGTCCAGAGCCTAAAAAACATGGAATGGGAAATCAAATCGAAGGTAAGGTAGAAAAAGGCCAAAAAGTAGTTTTAATCGAAGACCTCATCTCCACAGGTGGAAGTTCATTAAAGGCAGCCGATGCCTTGAAAGAAGCCGGTGTAGAAGTATTAGGTATGGTTGCCATCTTTACCTATGGATTCGAAATTGCTTCAGATAATTTCAAAAATGCAAATATCCCTTTGTATACATTAAGCGACTATAATGCGTTAATCGAAGAGGCCGTAAAATTAGATTACGTAACGGAGACTCAATTATTAACCTTACAAGACTGGAGAATTTCACCAAGCACTTGGCGAAAATAATTAAGCAAGCATATAGCCATCCCCATCAGTCGATTGTATCATCCCTTTTAATTCTAAATTCAACAGAATAAGTGCTAGTTCATCTTGTTGAATTCCTGAGCGTTGCAAAAGCTCATTGGAAGATAATTGTCCTTCCCGGTGTAACAAGGAAATGATCGTGGATTCATTCAACGTGAAAAGCTTTTGACTAAGCTCTGGGTGTAATGCCAATCGATCTTTTGCTTGCTCCCAATTCAATTCCTGCATAAAATCATCCCAAGAAGTATAAATCGTGGCTTTATTATTACGAATCAATAGATTACACCCTTTCGAAAAAGGTCTATTTAGGCTCCCTGGGACAGCAAAAACAGTTCGATGGTAATTAAGCGCATAATCAGCGGTTATGAGTGCCCCTCCTTTTTCTGCTGCTTCCACTATCACAGTTGCATCTGAAAGACCGGCAATAATGCGATTTCTAACCGGAAAATGATAGGATGCTGGGGGTATGTGTGGAGCGTATTCTGAAAGCAAAGCACCGGTAGCTAAAATTTGATCTACATACATGGCATTTTCATGCGGGTAAATGTGACGAAAACCGCCAGCTAAAACGGCAATGGTAGGAACATCAAATTTCAGGCAAGCTTTATGTAATGCGATGTCGATTCCTCTAGCAAATCCACTCACCAGAATAACCTCATCTTTGATGGCAGACTGTACTAGTTCATCTGTTACCTTTTTGCCGACATCACTCGCGTGACGGGTCCCTACTACAGCCACAATTCGGTGGGCATTTAAATCAGCCTTCCCTTTTTTAAAGAGAATTAAAGGGGCATCATAGACATCTTTTATTCGCTGTGGATATTCCTGATCTTCGAAATAAAGAATTTGAATTTGATCTTCTGCGCAAATAAGTACCGTCTTTTCAGCTTCGCGTAAGACTTCAGCTGCAAATGGCTGATAAGAAGCTAATCGGAAAATATCTGGTAAATGAGGATATAAGGAAGCGAGCTTTTTGCCTTTTACAGGTCCTACCTCAGGAAGATAGGTTAAGGCGATTTGGTAAACGGATATGGGATAAGTGGTTTTCATCGGAGTAATTTTCCGAAACCTACGCCTATTCCATCTCTAAATCAGCCTTCATCCCTTGTAAAAAATCGCGAATATCAGTTAGTTGATTAATGATGTTTTGGTGTGGATTTTTTTCCTTTCCTTTGAAATTCAATGCTTGCTTTGCACCTTCAATGGTCAGGCCCCTTTCGTCGATCAGACTTACCAATACCTTGATTTTTTCAATGTCTGCAGGGGTGTATTTGCGAATACCAGAACCAGCTCGCTTAGGCGATAAATGAGGGAATTGAGTCTCCCAATAGCGAATCTTAGAAGTGTTCACCTTAAAAATGGCCGCTACCTCAGAAATTGAATAATATTGCTTGCTTAATTCCATCAATAATTTTAAACCCAAAATGGGCTTCTTCAAAAAATAGACTTAATTTTGTGATTCCATTTAATAGGAGTCCTTTAGTAAAAATACAAAGGTTCCTTTCATTTTACAATAAAACGCATGACCTCTTCTCAGATACGTCAACAATTTTTGGATTTCTTTCAATCAAAAGGCCATTTAATTGTTCCTTCTGCTCCTTTGGTGGCTAAAAATGACCCTACCCTATTGTTTAACAATTCTGGGATGGCGCAATTCAAAGATTTCTTTTTAGGAAACGGAACTCCGCCCTCGAAAAGAATCGCCGATACGCAAAAATGCCTTCGTGTGTCAGGAAAGCACAATGACTTAGAGGATGTGGGTTTTGACACCTATCACCACACGATGTTTGAGATGTTAGGTAACTGGTCTTTTGGCGATTATTTTAAACAAGAGGCGTTAACCTGGTCATGGGAATTATTAACAGAGGTATTTAAACTACCTAAAGACCGCATTTATGTATCGGTTTTCGAAGGAGATAAAAAAGATGGTGTGCCGTTTGACCAAGAAGCATTCGATATTTGGAAGGCTATTGTAGGTGAGGATCGCATTATTTACGGTAATAAAAAAGACAATTTTTGGGAGATGGGCGAAACGGGACCTTGCGGCCCTTGTTCTGAAATCCATATTGACTTAAGAAATCAAGATGAAGTAGATTCGATTCCAGGTAAAAGTCTAGTGAATGCGGACCACCCTCAAGTAGTAGAGATTTGGAATAATGTATTTATGCAGTTTGAAAGAATGGCAGATGGTTCTTTAGTACCACTTCCGAACAAACACGTAGATACGGGTATGGGCTTTGAGCGTCTGTGTATGGCGATTCAAGGAAAGCAATCGAACTATGATACGGATGTTTTCCAAGGTACGATTCAATATATCGCGGCGAAAAGTGGAAAGAAATATGGAGATGAGAAATGGGCTGATATCGCCATGCGCGTAATATCGGATCACATTCGTGCCATTGCGTTTTGTATTGCAGATGGACAATTGCCTTCTAACAACAAAGCTGGATATGTGATTCGTCGAATTTTACGTCGTGCGGTGCGTTATGGCTATACGTATTTGGACTTCAAAGAGCCTTTCTTGCACTTATTAATCCCTGGATTAGCGCAACAATTCAAAGGAGTTTTTGATGAATTAATCTCACAAGAAGCTTTTGTGGCTAAAGTAATATACGAAGAGGAAGTTTCTTTCTTACGTACCTTATCTTCAGGATTAGTTCGTTTAGACAAATTAATGGAAGATTGTAAAGGCAAAGTCTTATCAGGAGATGATGTTTTTGAATTAAATGATACCTATGGTTTTCCAGTCGACTTAACGGCTCTAATTGCGCGTGAAAAAGGTTTGGATATAGATGAACCTGGATTTAATGCAGCGTTAAAGGCACAAAAAGAGCGTTCTCGTAAAGATGCAGGCGCTAGTGCAGAAGATTGGGTAATCGTTAACGAAGGAGACGAAGTTAGCTTCATCGGATACGATTCCAATGAGACAGATACCCAAGTTTTAAAATACCAAAAGATTCAAAATAAGGCTGGCGTTCAATACAAAGTGGTTTTAGAAACGACTCCTTTCTATGCTGAATCCGGTGGACAAGTGGGTGATACCGGTGTTTTAGTATTTGCGACATCAGGTATATCTCTTCCTGTCATCGACACGAAGAAGGAGAATGATTTGATCGTACACATCTTATCAGATGCACGTATTGAAAACTTAGCGAGCGAACCGGTGAAGGCGAGCATTGCTACATTACGTCGTCGTGCTATTACGCACCACCACAGTTCTACTCACTTAATGCAAGCGGCTTTACAAGAAGTTTTAGGTAAGCACGTGGCGCAAAAAGGTAGCTTAGTGAACGAGGATTTATTACGTTTTGACTTCTCTCACTTCCAAAAAGTAACGGATGAAGAGATTAAGCAAATCGAGCAGATTGTGAATGCCAAAATCGCAGAAAACATTCCTTTGTTAGAAGAACGTAACGTTCCTATTGCAGAAGCAAAAGACAAAGGAGCGATGGCCTTGTTTGGCGAAAAATACGGGGACTTTGTGCGTGTCATTACTTTTGACAAGAACTTCTCGGTTGAACTTTGTGGAGGAACACACGTTCCGTCTACAGGTGAAATTGGCCTATTTAAAATCACTTCTGAAAGTTCTGTAGCTACGGGCGTTCGTCGAATTGAAGCCATCACTTCTCAAAAGGCCTATGAATTATTAAGCGAGCAAGAAGCCGTATTAAGTGAGATCAATGACTTGTTGAAAGCTCCGAAAGATTTGGTTAAGGCAGTGGCTAACTTAATTGAGAGCAACTCAGCCCTTCAAAAAACGGTTGCAGCTTACCAACAGAAAGAGATTTCGGGTTTGAAAAATAGCCTATTGAAAGAAATCGTGACTGGACCTGTTCATTCTATCATTAAACAAGTTTCCGCTCCTACAGCAGATGCATTAAAGAACCTTGCCTTCGATTTACAAGAGAATCAAGAGAACTTGTTCGTACTATTAGCAGCTGAAATCGAAGGAAAAGCTAGTTTAGCGATCTCCATTTCGAAAGGTTTAGTAGATAGCAAAGGTTTAGATGCCGGCAAAATCATTCGTGAATTAGCGAAAGAAGTACAAGGTGGTGGAGGTGGACAACCTTTCTTAGCTACGGCAGGTGGTCAAAATCCAGCAGGTATTCCTAAGTTATTAAGTTTAGCGCCTTCTTATATCGCCTAAACTCCATGAACTCAATCCCCTTTTCTCCCTTTACAGAGGTAGTTAAACAGCTGGACTTATGGGGCGAAAAGGGGATTCCTTTTGTCTTTTTAGTAGATTATTCTTTAGAGAAGGCTTGGGCTGGATCTGAAGAGGATGGGAAGAAATTAGGAATACTTATTGAATTTGATGCTCCTGGATCACTATCTGAACAAGTATCCTTCCTTAGGAGCCCTCTTTCATTCGAATCGTATGCTGAAAAATTCAAGCTAGTCCAAGCTGGGTTAAAGCGGGGTGATTCCTTTCTCTTGAATTTAACGGCTGAAACTCCCATAGAGACTTCGCTAACACTAAATGAGATTTACGAAAAGGCAGAGGCTGTCTATAAGATTTTGGTAAGTGATCAATTCACTTCCTTCTCTCCGGAAACATTCGTCCGAATTCAGGGCAACGAAATTGCTTCTTTCCCTATGAAGGGTACGTTAGAGGTTACTGCGAATTCGGATGCACGTCAACTTCAAAATGATCCTAAAGAAAAGGCGGAGCACGCCACCATCGTGGATTTAATCCGCAATGATTTGAGCAAAGTAGCTTTTCCCATTCGTGTAGAAAAATACCAGTACGTCGAACGGGTGAAAACAAATTCGGGGGAACTTTGGCAGATGTCTTCTAAAATAACAGGCAAATTAGTACCCGAATTAGTGGGAAAATACGGATCGATCCTACTTGAATTATTACCCGCTGGTTCCATTACCGGAGCGCCTAAAAAAGCGACAATGCAACTCATTAAAGAGTCTGAACAATATGACCGCGGATTTTATACCGGAATTATGGGTAAATTTGATGGGAAATCATTCAATTCCGGCGTGATGATTCGATTTATCGAAAAACAAACAGAGGGATTCGTTTTCAAAAGTGGCGGCGGCATCACCGTATTTTCAGATGTTAAAAAAGAATACGACGAATTAATCCAAAAAGTATATCTCCCCTTCTAATATGTTCTCCTTCCTCGAAACCATTTGTATACAAGACGGAAAAGCTCAGCACTTGGATTTTCATCAAATGCGGGTAAATGAGACTTTCGACCAGTTTTTCCCTGATTGGGAACCGTTCGATGTGGAAGAAATGATCGCAGAGCAGACATTACCTACTGAGGGGACACATCGACTTCGTATCACGTATCAAGAAGATCCTGAAACCATTGAAATTCTTCCTTATACTAAAAAGGAGATTAAACGATTCGCTTTAGTGGATACAGGAGAAATCGATTATGGCTTTAAATGGAGTGAGAGAGGTTTTTTCCAAACCTTTTTAGAGGCACATCCAGAAGCAGATGAGGTGATTTTTGTGAAAGATGGAAAAGTGCAAGATTGCAGTATGGCGAATTTAGCCTTTTTGAAAGAGGGGATTTGGTATACGCCGGAAGATCCTTTGCACTGGGGAACCACCAGGGCTCGATTAATAATCGAAGAAGAGATAGAAGAAACTGATATTTTAGTGGAAGAATTATCCTCCTATGAACGCGTTTGTTTAATCAATGTATTCCGACCGCTTTCGCTGGAAAATTCCCTTTCGGTAGCCGAATCTATTTTGTAAATTGATCTATGTCCACCGATAAAAGTCCCAGTTTTTTATTGCACCAAAAGTTCCCTTTTGAACCTACGCCCTCTCAGGCGTCCTTGTTTCAAAAGTTAAGCACTTTTGTACTCAATAAAGACGAATGGGCTCCTTTGACCTTCATTATTAAAGGCTATGCCGGTACAGGAAAGACCACAGTTATTTCGACCTTAATTAAAATCTTACCTGCCTTTGGCTATAAAACACAATTAATGGCCCCTACTGGCCGTGCTGCCAAAGTGATGTCTAATTATGCCAAGAAAAAAGCGAGCACCATACACAAAAAGATCTATCGCCAAGTAAGTAATCCTCATTCCGGGGCACTGAGTTTTCAGCGAATGAATAATTACGCCACGAACACGGTTTTTATCGTAGATGAGGCGTCGATGATAACAGATGAATCGGATTTTGGCACCAATAGCTTATTAACCGATTTAATCGAATATGTATTTACCAATCCGGAGAACGGCCATACGGGTAATAAATTAATCTTTGTCGGAGATACAGCGCAATTGCCTCCTGTGGGTAAAAGTCTCTCTCCTGCTCTTTCTAGAGATTACATTTCCTCTGAATTCCATATGGAGGTGCTTGATCATGAGTTAATTGATGTCATGCGTCAAGATCTGGACTCTGGTATTTTATACAATGCGACCGCATTAAGGCAATTGCTTTTAGCGAATTCGACAGCCATTCAATTTAACACCAAATCCTTCAAAGATATCTTCCGGATGACCGGAGAGAAGATGGAGGATGGAATGCATTATGCTTACAAGAAGTTTGGCAAGGAAGAAACGATTTTACTAACCCGGT
>CANFWR010000041.1 GCA_947450865.1 Cytophagaceae bacterium | reverse complement strand
TGCCTTGATTTGCTCTTGCGCAAGGAAACGAATGGTGCCTACGGAACCCAAAGAATGATGCGTGAATTAGCCGCAAAATACGGCCCTACAAAATCCTTCAAAGATGAAGAGTTGTTTGAAATGATAGAAAAGACCACAAAAGTTCCAGCCGTAAAGGAATTCTTTGCCCGATATGTAAGTAAAGGAGACAAATTACCCTTTCAAGAATTGGTATCCACGATCGGAATGGAATTCGGGGAATCCATCCCAGGCAATAATACAATTACCTACGGTTACACAAATAATATTGAATTCAGGGCTTTGAAAAACCCAAGCCCATCCCAATTAAAGATGAGACAGGCTTGGTTGCATTTTTAGACCGTCTGCGCTTCTACCACCGCGATTGCGACCATATTCACGATCTCGCGAACGGAGGCGCCTAGTTGCAATACGTGCACCGGTTTACGTAAGCCCAATAAGATTGGCCCGATGTACTCTATATCCGCAGCTTCTTTCAACAAGTTGTAAGCAATGTTCGCAGAAGATAAATTAGGGAATATCAGCGTGTTGGCAGTGTCATTTCCTAAGGTCGCAAACGGATAGTTTTGTTGTCTTAGTTCTTTGTCAAAAGCTAAGTGCGCCTGCATTTCTCCTTCAATGACCCACTCTGGATGTTTCTCTTTCAAAATCGCCGTCGCAGCTCTCATTTTCAACGCATCTTCACCATCTGCTGAACCAAAGTTCGAGTAAGACAACATCGCGATCTTTGGCTTTAAATTAAAGCGTTCAACCGCCTCCGAAGTCAATTCTGTAATCTCCACGATATCTGCTACCGAAGGTGAGAAGTTAATCGTCGTATCCGAGAAGAACAATGGTCCTTGCTTACTCAATAACAAGTACATACCCGCTACTTTCGTTACTCCCGGCTTTTTACCGATAATCTGCAAGGCGGGACGAATAGCATCTGGGTAGTTTTTGGTCAAACCAGAAATAACTCCATCCGCCCGATTCGTTTCTAACATCATCGCCGCAAAGTAATTACTCTTGCGCACCTGCTTCTCGGCTTCCCATTTCGTAAAACCACGGCGCTTCCGCTTTTCATAGAATAACCCAGCGAATTCCGCTAATAAGGCCGCATTGTCTGGGTGTTTAAAATCAAAGATCTCAATATCCCCTAAATCGATGTGGTGCTCCTCGCAGATCGCATCGATATTCGCTTTGCGACCTAATAGAATAGGCTTAGCAATTCCTTCGTCTAATACCTCACGAACAGCTTTCAATACTTTCAAGTTCTCCGCCTCGGCGAATACAATACGTTTTGGTTTAGACTTAGCTCGCTTCAAGATGAATTTCATCACCTGGTTGTCTAAACCTAGTCGTTTCGCTAATTGTGTCTCATAGGCATCCCAGTTCTGGATAGGTTTTGTCGCAACGCCAGATTCCATCGCCGCTTTTGCCACCGCCATAGAGATGGTCGTAATTAAACGCGGATCGACCGGCTTAGGTATAATGTATTCTGGGCCAAAGCTTAATGATTTCTCATTATAGGCCAAGTTCACAATATCAGGTACAGGTTTCTTAGCTAAGCAGGCCAAAGCCTTTGCCGCCGCCAGTTTCATCTCATCGTTAATCTCCGAGGCACGTACGTCCAAGGCTCCTCTAAAGATGAAAGGAAAACCTAAGACGTTATTCACTTGGTTAGGAAAGTCAGAACGACCCGTCGCCATGATCAAATCCTCTCTCACCGCTTTGGCCTCTTCATAACCAATCTCAGGCGTAGGATTCGCCATCGCAAATACAATCGGATTCGCAGCCATCGTCGCCACCATCTCTGGTTTCAAGATCCCTCCTACGGAAAGGCCTAAGAAAACATCCGATCCCTTCATCGCCTCAGCCAAGGAGGTATTTCTACCGGACTTACCCGCTAATGGCGCTAAATAACGATTCAGATCTGGACGATCTGCTGATACTAAACCATCCTTATCAAAAATGGTAAAGTTCTCGATGCGCGCACCGAGCTTTAAATACAATTTGATGCAAGAAATAGCTGCCGCCCCAGCACCCGAAATCACAAATCTCGTTTCCTCGATCTTCTTATCGACTATTTCCAAAGCGTTCAACAGCGCCGCAGACGAGATAATCGCCGTTCCGTGCTGATCGTCATGCATGATGGGAATCTTCAAACGCGCTTTTAATTTCTCTTCAATCTCAAAGCATTCCGGGGATTTGATATCCTCCAGATTAATCCCGCCAAAAGTCGGTTCCAAGCGCGCTACCGTATCCACAAAGTCATCTGGATCGGTCACGGCTAATTCGATATCAAATACGTCGATATCGGAGAATACTTTGAAAAGAACTCCTTTCCCCTCCATCACCGGCTTACTAGCCTCTGGACCAATGTTACCTAAACCTAAAACAGCCGTACCATTGGAGATAACGCCGACTAGGTTTCCTTTGGCCGTATAATCGTATACTTTCTCTACATTATTTGCAATTTCTAGACAAGGCTCAGCCACACCCGGCGAATACGCTAAGGACAAATCGCGCTGAGTTGCAGTTGATTTTGTGGGTTTTACTTCAATTTTGCCAGGTTTCCCTCCTGAATGATACTCGAGCGCATCTTCTCTTAAAATGGATGAAATAGACATATATTTTAATTTGTTGATTGTTCTTTTTCAAATTCCCCCTCGTGCTTCGCTATCCAAACAGTCGCCACTCCATTTCCTATAAAATTCGTGATCGCTCTCGCCTCTGACATAAAACGATCCACTCCTAATAATAAGGCCAAACCTTCCACAGGGATCACTTGCAATGCACTTAAGGTGGATGCCAAAACGACAAAGCCACTGCCTGTCACGCCGGCAGCCCCTTTGGACGTCACCATCAAAATACCCACGATGGTCAGCATCTGTTCCCAGGACAAATGTACGCCATAAACTTGGGCTAAAAACAAAGTAGCCATCGATAAATAAATACTCGTCCCATCCAAGTTAAAGGAATACCCCGCCGGAACCACAAGGCCCACCACGGACTTCGAACAGCCCATTTTCTCTAATTTATGCATCAAGGACGGCAACGCAGCCTCAGAAGACGAAGTGCCTAACACCACCAATAATTCGTGTTTGATATAGCCCAAAAACGCCCAAATCCGCTCTCCGCAGCTTCGCATTATAAAACCCAATACCACAAAAACGAAAATCGCCATCGTCACATAGACGGTCAGCATTAGTTTCGCTAGCGGCACCAAGGAATGAATCCCAAACTTCCCAATGGTAAAGGCCATCCCTCCTAACGCACCTAATGGCGCTAAATACATCACAATCTTCAAACCTTTAAATACCCAATGCGAAGCCTGCTGCATCCCTGCAATCATCTTCGCCTTTCCTTTGACATAATTCAAAAAGATCCCAAAGAAGATCGAGAACCCTAATACCTGAACCGTAAAGTTTTCTTTCAAAAAGCCGATCCAAGAGAATCCTGCAGCTTTCTGCGTGTATTTGGAAATATCTCCTCCCGCTATATCATCTCTGATGACTCCGATTCCAGGTTCTATGAAGGTAGAAACCGCTAATCCGATTAATAGGGCAACCGTTGTCACTACCTCAAAGTAAAGCAAGGCCTTGCCGCCCACACGACCCACCTTTTTCAGGTTTCCCATGTTCACGATCCCTAAAGAAATCGTCAAAAAGATGATGGGGTTGATAAAAAGCTTCACTAAACTGATAAAGACACCACTGAATACTTCACTCAGCGTAGGTCCAAAGCTTAATTCAGCGCCTAACAAATTATAGGAAAATTTAGATTCTAAGATTTTTAGAAGCGCCATTTCAGGAGCGAAATGCCCTACCAAAACGCCTAAAAGAATGGACAATAAAACCCAAAATGTGAGGTTCTGAAAAATATTACGTGGTTTCATTCGTTAAGGTTCGGTTGATAAACAAATGTAAGAATTATTAAGAAAAATCATCGCTTGTGATTCTGCCTATATTTCCCGAATTTTGTAGGCTCATTCCCTTTCGATAAAAATACTGATGTCAGAAAAAATCAAATGCCTTATTATCGGTTCTGGCCCAGCCGGATATACCGCTGCTATTTATGCTTCACGTGCTGGTTTGCATCCAGTGATGTACCAAGGTGGACAACCTGGAGGACAATTAACGACTACCACTGAAGTAGATAATTTCCCTGGCTACCCGAACGGCATTGATGGTCCGGCAATGATGATCGATTTAGAGAATCAGGCAAAGCGTTTTGGAACTGATGTTCGTTACGGAATGGCGACTAAGGTAGATTTCAGTGTATCACCTAAGAAAGTGTGGATTGATGAAGCAACGGAAATCGAAGCAGATGCTGTCATTATCGCGACAGGAGCTAGCGCGAAATGGTTAGGATTAGAAGGAGAAACGAAGTTCAATGGCCTAGGTGTTTCTGCTTGCGCTGTATGTGACGGTTTCTTCTACCGTAATCAAACCGTAGCCGTTGTGGGCGCCGGCGATACAGCCGCGGAAGAAGCTAGTTATTTAGCGAATTTATGTACCAAAGTACACTTAATCGTACGTCGTGGCGAAATGCGTGCATCGTTGATTATGCAAGAGCGCGTAAAAAATAACCCGAAAATCGAGATCCACTGGAACTCTGAAACAGAAGAAATTTTAGGTGATGCAAATGGTGTAACCGGCATTCGCATCGTGAATAATGTGACTAAAGCAACAGAAGAAATTGCCTTAACCGGATTCTTCGTAGCGATTGGACACCAACCAAATACATCGATCTTTAAAGGATCCTTAGAAATGGATCCACAAGAATATTTAATTACAGAAAAAGGTAGTTCTAGAACAAGTATCGAAGGCGTATTCGCTTGCGGTGACGTTCAGGACACTATTTATCGCCAGGCAGTTACCGCAGCAGGTAGTGGCTGTATGGCAGCATTGGACGCGGAACGTTGGTTAGCCGCGAACAATTTACATTAATACAGACTTATGAGGTTAATCACCTATATTTTTGGATGTATTCTGTTGCTGTCGGGCTTTAGTCTGAAGGCACAAGAGCGGAATTTATTCAAGAAAAAAACAGAAATCGAAGTCAAATCCAATTCCCAACTTTTCCAAGAAAAGAACAAGAAGAAGGATGAACTAGATGAACTTCCCCCTTTGCAATTCAGAAATGAGACGGAATCTGTGGGGGTTACAGCTGGCTCTGAATTACAGGAACGCAAGTTCGAGCCCATCAAAATGGTCAATGCGAGCATCAGTAATTTCGATACCACGTCCATCGACGAAGGCGAGAATCTGATTGTAGAGATTGAAGAAGAGGCTGCACCGGAAGGAACAGAGGATTTTGTGTCGGTGGCATCTTATTTCGCGATTTGGGATACAAAAATTATTGATCCGTATGATATTGATGCCAAAGAATTTGACGAACCTGTCGACATCGAACTATACAACACAGCAGCCGGACGAAACTGGGCAGCACCTTTAGAGATTGTAAAGCAAACGAGTCCATTTGGACCACGCTGGGGACGTCTGCACGCCGGTGTCGATTTAGACTTAGAGACAGGATACCCCGTCTTCTCGGTATTCGATGGGATTGTCCGTGTTAGTCATTACGATCGATCGGGTTATGGAAATTACGTCTTAGTGCGCCACTATAATGGCTTTGAAACATTGTATGGTCACTTAGCCTCTCCTGGTTTAGAGCCTGGAACCATTGTCAAAGCGGGAGATCAAATCGGTGTGGGCGGAAATACAGGACGTAGTACTGGTTCTCACTTGCACTTTGAGACACGTTATGAAGGTAATCCCATGAACCCGAAGAACGTTTACAACTTCAGTCCTTTCGAACCCGTTTCGGATCACATTATCATTACCGCACGCTCTTTTGACATTCGTTCCCTATCGTTAAAAAACGAATACGGTTCAGTAGGGGATAAAGTGCGTTCCAGAACGAAGGCTTGGACTAAAGTGCGTCAAGGTGACACCCTTGGTGCCATCGCTAGACGTACCGGTGTTTCGATTGCTAAATTGAAGAAGTTAAATGGAATGAAGAGCTCTTCGGTCATCCGAGCTGGGCGCCGAATTCGCATCCATTAATCGCCCATTAATCGCTATGAAATTAGATATCCTCGTGATGGCCGCACATCCAGACGACGCTGAATTAAGCTGCGCTGGAACCATCCTCTCCCACATTGCTGCTGGCAAAAAAGTAGGAATTGTCGATTTCACCCGTGGAGAATTAGGCACACGAGGAACACCCGAAATACGTCTGCAAGAATCGGCTGATGCCACCCAAATCTTAGGCATTCATGCCCGCGAAAACCTAGGCATCCGTGATGGCTTCTTCAGAAATGACGAAGAGAGTCAATTAAAACTTATCGAAATCATTCGCAAATACCAACCAGAAGTAGTACTTGCGAACGCTTTAGAGGATCGTCATCCAGACCACGGTAAAGGGGCACAATTAGCGATTGATGCCTGTTTCTTATCAGGTTTACGCCAAATCAAAACCGGCGATCTTCCTGCCTGGAGACCTAAACAAGTCTACCATTATATTCAAGACCGGTATCTAGAACCTGATTTCGTTATTGATATCACAGCTCACTGGGATCAGAAAGAAGCGGCTATCCGCGCATTCAAGAGTCAATTCTTTGACCCTAATTCAGCTGAACCGGCTTCCTATATCTCTAGCCCAGACTTCTTAAACTTCATCCAAGCGCGCGCGATGGAGATGGGCCATAAAATTGGGGTGAAGTATGGTGAAGGGTTTCAGAGTCAAGGACCGTTGGAGGTGAAATCTCTTATTTAAATTTTGCTTAAAGCATAAAGCACAAAGAATAAAGCATAGAGTTGGAGTCGCCTTCGGCGATGATTGTATGAAGTGTTTTACAATATAAAAACAATAAAAAGAGCGGCAAAGGCCGCTCTTTTTATTCCATCATTATTCTTTGTGCTTTATGCTTTATGCTTTAATTTTTAAGGTGCTACCCGATAACACTCCCACTCCCCTTTTCCTCTGGCATCGTACACCACGCGGTCGTGCAAACGAGAGGGTCTGCCTTGCCAAAATTCAAAATAATCCGGAACTAAACGGTAACCTCCCCAGTGATCTGGCTTAGGAATTGTTTTTCCTTCGTATTGCGTAGTTAGCTCGGCATACCGTTGTTCTAATAATTCACGGGAAACGCGGGTACTTTGTTCAGACACCCAGGCGCCTAATTGGGATTCGCGCGGACGAGAATGGAAATAAGCGGTGGAGAGTTCATTAGAGAGTTTTTCGACATGGCCTTCGATGCGGATTTGGCGTTCTAATTCGCCCCAAAAAAAGGTAATCGAAGCTTGAGAAGTAAAAGCTAATTCTTGGCCTTTGCGGGATTCATAATTAGTAAAAAAGCTAAATCCGTGATCCACCGTTTTTAATAAAACGATACGACCTGATGGGCGGCCTGTTGCACTTAATGTGCTTAAGAACATCGCGTTAGGCTCTGGAACCTCAGCTGATTGGGCTTCCTTAAACCAAATAGCAAATTGAGCAAAAGGATCTGGGTGCACGTGTTGTTCGTGCAATTCTCCTTTTTGGTAGTTTAGGCGCAGGTCAGCTAAGTTCATAAGTCGATGATATTTGTTATCTTTACAAAGGCAATCTCTATCCCCAAATATAGCTGAATTACATGAAAAAATTATTCCTTTTTGACGCGATGGCCTTGATTTATCGCGCGCATTTTGCTTTTGCTAAGACACCTCGAATTTCTTCGAAGGGAATTAATACTTCCGCCGTTTTTGGCTTTGCAAATACGATCTTAGAGGTCATTAACAAGGAAAAACCAGACTATTTAGGGGTTGCTTTTGACACACCTAAACCTACGTTTCGTCACATAGAATACACGCCCTACAAGGCGCAGCGCCAAGAACAGCCGGAGGATATTACGATTGCGATTCCTTACGTAAAGCGTCTTGTTGAGGCGATGGATATTCCGTTGCTGATTTTAGATGGCTATGAGGCGGATGATGTAATTGGTACGATTGCCAAAAAGGCGGTGCGAGCAAATCCAGACATCGAAGTCTTTATGATGACGCCTGATAAAGATTACGGGCAACTAGTGGAGGAGCGCATTAAGATGTACAAACCGGCCTTTATGGGCAAGGGTGTAGAAATATTAGGGCCAAAGGAAGTCTGCCAACGTTGGAACATCGCTAATGTCGACCAAGTAATCGATATGTTGGGATTGATGGGTGATGCGGTGGATAACATTCCAGGTATTCCGGGAGTGGGTGAAAAGACAGCGCAAAAGCTGATCGAGCAATTTGGCTCTTTAGAAAACTTACTAGATAATACCGATCAATTGAAAGGGAAATTGCAGGAGAACTTGGTTAATTTCCGCGAACAAGGAATTTTATCGAAGCATTTGGCCCGTATTATGCTCGAAGTACCTGTCGAATATGAAGAGGAAAAATTAAAAGCAACGCCGCCTAACCGCGCGCTTTTAGAGCCTTTATTAGAAGAATTAGAATTCAGAACGCTGCGCAAGCGGATTTTAGGTGAAGATGAGCCGGTCGTGGCTAAAGTGAAAGCCTCGCCTAAAGTAGATGCGAACCAGATGGATATGTTTGGATCACCTTCTCCGGCCGCTTCTGTAACCACGGAAGATGAGGAAGAAGAGGTTAGCACAACTAGCTATTCAAATCTCAGCAATACCGCGCACCAGTACCATTTAGTACAAGGTGAAAATGCCATTAAGTCCTTGATTAGCTTCTTGGATCGCCAGGATTCCTTCTGTTTTGATACGGAGACAACGAGTTTGGTGGCAATCGAAGCGGCTTTAGTAGGCATGTCCTTCTCCTACCGCAAGGGTGAGGCCTTTTATGTGCCGTTCCCAGAAGATCCAGCGGCTTGCCAGGCGCAGTCTGATTTATTTAAGGCTATTTTTGCCAAAGAATCGACCATCAAAATCGCCCAAAATATCAAGTATGATATGAGCGTCTTGCGCAACTATGGCATCGAAATCAAAGGGGCGACTTACGACACAATGCTTGCGCATTATTTGATCGAACCAGAAAAGCGCCACGGGATGGACGCTTTGGCCCTAGCCTATTTAAGCTACGAACCCATGTCCATCGAAAACTTGATTGGCAAAAAAGGGGCTAAGCAAGGAAATATGCGCGAAGTAGAGCTAAACTTGATCAAAGAATATGCCGCTGAAGACGCGGACATAACTTTACAATTAAAGCCATTCCTGGACAAACAATTAACGACAAACCCGAAAGCAGTTCAATTACTTCACGAGGTAGAAATGCCGTTAGCGCGCGTTTTGTCCACTATCGAATGCGAAGGTGTAAACCTGGATGTTCCCTTCTTACAGGAAATGTCGAAGACCTTGGAAGCAGATTCCAAAGCCGTGCAAGAGAAGATATTTGCCACAGCTGGCCAAGAATTCAACATCGCCTCGCCTAAGCAATTAGGCGAGATTTTGTTCGAAAAACTGAAGCTAGATCCCAAAGCGAAAAAGACTAAAACTGGTCAATACATGACAGGCGAAGAAGTCTTATCTAAACTAGAAGCAGAACACGAAATCGCCTCTTTAATTCTCGATTTCCGCGAATTACAGAAATTAAAATCAACCTATGTGGATGCCCTTCCGGCCCTAATCTCGCCCAAAACAGGTCGCATCCACACCTCCTTCATGCAAGCAGTCACGGCCACAGGTCGTCTGTCTTCGAAGGATCCAAACTTACAAAACATCCCGATCCGTACCGTACGAGGTCGTGAAATTCGCAAGGCCTTCATCCCACGCGATGAAAACCACTTAATTTTATCAGCCGATTATTCCCAAATCGAATTGCGCATCATGGCCGCCTTCTCGAAGGATGAATCTATGCTCGATGCTTTCAATAACGGACTCGACGTACACAAGGCAACTGCTGCGAAAGTATTCCACGTACCCTTGGAAGAGGTCACATCCGACATGCGTCGCAAGGCGAAGACGGTGAACTTTGGTATTATTTACGGTGTTTCGGCCTTTGGCCTAGCAGCTCAATTAGCTATTTCCCGCACAGAAGCGAAAGAAATCATCGATCAATACTTCGTTGAATTCCCTAAGGTGAAGACCTTTATGGACCAAAGCATCGCCGACGCCCGCGAAAACGGTTACGTCGAAACCGTTTTGGGTCGCCGCCGCTACCTACGCGATATCTTATCCGCTAACATGAACGAGCGTGGTTTTGCCGAACGCAACGCCATCAACGCCCCTATCCAGGGTTCTGCGGCCGATATGATCAAAGTAGCAATGATTCAGATCCAAGATTTCCTCGAAAGAGAAAACCTGAAATCGAAAATGATTTTAACCGTGCATGACGAACTTGTGTTCGATGCTCACAAAGACGAAGTCGACTACTTAAAAACCCAAATCAATAAAATCATGTGCGAAGCGATGGATTTAGGCGTCGCGATGGAAACGGGAATTGGCGTGGGTGAGAATTGGCTGGAAGCGCATTAAAAGTTGCGAAGCAACTTTTATAAAGCATAAAGCACAAAGCATAAAGAATAAAGATGGAATAAAAAGAGCGGCATTTGCCGCTCTTTTTATGTTATAGAAATATAAAACACTTCACATAATTATCGCCGCAGGCGATGCAAACTTTATGCTTTGTGCTTTATTCTTTATGCTTTGATTTTAATCAATAAACCGCTCCGTAATACCGCCATACGAATCAATCCTGCGATCTCTAAAGAAAGGCCAGGTTCTGCGGTAGTATTCGTTCGAATCGACATTTACATCCACTAAAGCAATTTCTTCTTGATCGTGAGAGGCTTGAAAAATCACGCGGCCAAAGGCGTTAGAGACGAAGCTTCCGCCCCAAAATTGTTGGCCATTTTCGGTTCCAACTCGGTTCACGGAAACGACTGGAACGCCGTTTGCGACTGAATGCGAACGCTGAATCGTTTGCCAAGCCTGGTATTGTTCTCGGTTAATTTCACCGTCTTTTTCTTCTAAATCCCAACCGATAGCCGTGGGGTATACTAACACTTCTGCACCTTGAAGAGCCGTTAAGCGAGCTGCCTCGGGATACCATTGATCCCAGCAGATGAGCACACCTATTTTGGCAAACTTCGTTTCAAAAACCTGATATCCTAAATCGCCAGGCGTGAAGTAATACTTCTCATAATAGCCAGGATCGTCTGGAATGTGCATTTTACGGTATTTACCTAGGTATTTTCCGTCGGCATCTATGACCGCCGTGGTATTATGGTAAAGACCTGCCGCCCGCTTTTCGAAAAGAGATGCGACGATTACCACATTTAATTCAGCTGCCAAAGCACCTAATTCATCCGTTGATGGACCCGGAATTGCCTCTGCTAACGCAAAGAAATCCTGCTTTTCTTCGAAACAGAAATAGACCGACTTGAACAATTCTTGCAAGCAAATCACTTGGGCGCCCTTTGCTGCGGCGTCGCGAATCGAGCTAATCGTTTTTTGCCAGTTTTCTGAAACAGTTGTGCTGCAGGATAGCTGAATTAAGGCGAAGGAAACGTTTTTCATCAATATCTTGGTTTTTACCTTGTTAATCAGGGCAAAATTAAGAAAAAACACGTTGCAAGCCTCATTCTTTGATTCTTTTCGGTAAATTGCAATCTAATACGATTGAAAAAAAATGATTTAATGGAAAATAAAAAACAGGATACCGCATCGGCATTGAAGGATATTATTTCACACGCGAAAGAATATGGTTTCGTATTTCCTTCTTCGGAGATTTATGATGGTTTGCAAGCGGTATATGATTACGGTCAAAACGGTGTTGAGTTAAAGAATAACTTAAAAACGGTTTGGTACAAGGCGATGACGATGTTGAATGACAACGTAGTAGGTCTTGACGCTTCCATTTTTATGCACCCATTGACTTGGAAGGCCTCTGGTCACGTGGATTCGTTTAACGATCCGATGATTGATAACAAGGATTCCAAAAAGCGTTACCGGGCTGATACTTTATTAGAAGAAAGAGCAGCACAATTAGAAGACGAGGGAAAAGAGGCAGAGGCGAAGGCATTATTACAAAAGATGGCGAAATGCTTAGATGCAGGGGATTTAGAGGGAGTTCGCCAGATCATTATCGATGAAAATATCAAGTGTCCGGTTTCGAACACGGCTAATTGGACCGAGGTGCGTCAATTTAATTTGATGTTCTCGACTCAGGTAGGCGCAGTTTCAGAGGATGCCAGTTTAATTTATTTACGTCCTGAGACGGCTCAGGGGATCTTTGTGAACTTCTTGAATGTACAGAAGACGGGACGTATGAAGGTTCCTTTTGGCATAGCTCAAATAGGAAAAGCCTTCCGTAACGAGATCGTTGCACGTAATTTCATCTTCCGCATGCGGGAATTCGAACAAATGGAGATGCAATTCTTCGTTCGCCCTGGCACAGAAATGGAATGGTATTCGAAGTGGAAAGAAACACGTATGAAATTCCACTTGGCCTTAGGTTTACCAGCTACTTCCTTGAAATTCCATGATCACGATAAATTAGCGCACTACGCGAATGCGGCGGTGGATATTGAGTACAAATTCCCGTTTGGCTTTAAAGAAATGGAAGGAATCCACTCGAGAACGGATTTTGACTTGAAAGCACACCAAGATTTATCGAGAAAAAAACAACAATATTTTGACCCAGAAATAAACGAAAATTACATACCTTATGTGGTTGAAACGTCCGTAGGGGCTGATCGTTTATTCTTGGCGATTCTTTGCAATGCGTATACAGAAGAGACTGTGGGCGAAGGAGAACAAGAGAAACAACGTGTTTTCTTGAATTTCCATCCTGCTTTAGCTCCTGTGAAAGTGGCCGTTCTTCCTTTAGTGAAGAAGGATGGTTTAGCAGAGAAAGCACAAGAAATAGTGAATAACATTAAATTTGCCTTTAATACAACTTACGACGATGGTGGCGCCATAGGCAAGCGTTATACCCGTCAAGATTTAATTGGAACACCGTATTGTGTGGTGGTTGATTACCAAACCATGGAAGACAACACCGTGACCGTTCGCGATCGCAACACGATGACCCAAGAGCGCATTTCTATAGCAGACCTAAAAGAGAAAATTGGTTATGCTGTATCGATGGAGCGTATTTTTGAAAAACTTTTAAGTTAACACGCAAACAACGACGATTATGATCACCGAAGAGAGCAATCCAGCAGAAGAATTGGAAACCACTCCCACGACTCCAGAAGAAACACCCGTAGATGCAACAGTATCTGAAGCAACGCCGGTTGAAGAAGCTACTATTGAAGAGACTCCAGTGGAGGACGCAATAGTAGAGGAAACTGTAACGGAAGCGGCAGCGCCTGCAGAAGTTATTTTTCCTGTAGTAGAAGAAAAGGCCGTGGAATTTCCGGTTTTAGACCTTTCAAAAGCAACAAAAGAGAGCATTCTTGCCTTCTATGAGCAATTGAAAGCCATTCTTCAAGCGAGCGCCTCATCGGCGAACTTCAAAAAAGTCGATGAATTAACCAAGGAAGTGAGAACTGCTTGGGAAGCGATCAAGCAAGGTGAACGCGCTGAGGCTTTAGCTGCTTTTAAGGCTGGGAACGAAGATTCAGAGGAAGGATTCTCTTTCAAAGGAGACGAAATCTCGCAACAAATCGATGCTATCGCTGCCTTTATCCGCACGGAAAGAGGGGCATTCTTCTCTAATTTGGAGAAATTAAGAGAGAAGGCACTCGAAGGAAAAACGCGTTTAATTAATGAATTAAGAACTTTAGTAGACTCGGATGACAATTCAGATCCGGCACACGTGAATGCAAGCTTTAAAGCCTTCAAGAAAATCCAAGAAGAGTGGAAAGGTTTAGGCAGTGTGCAGGGACCGATGAATCAAACGCTTTGGCAGAGCTATCATGCCTTAGTGGACCGTTTCTACAGCAATAGAAGCATTTTCTTCGAACTATTAGAATTAGATCGCAAGAAGAATTTACAGGCCAAAGAAGGTATCGCCACTAAACTAGAAGCCCTAGCGGCGGAAATTTCAAAAGGCGGGGCTTTACAGAAATTATTAAAAGAGGCGGAAGAGCTTTTTGAGGAATATAAGCACATTGGGCCAGCGAACAGAGATGACAATGAGTCACTTTGGACACGCGTGAAGAAATCTTTAGACGTTCTTTTCGAACAAAAAAGAGCTGTCAACGATGCCCAAAAGCAAGTTTTTGAAGAAAATCTAAAAGTAAAACGCGAGATTGGTGACTTAATGAAGCATTATGCAAGCTTCACTGCTGCTAACATCAGCGAATGGAACCAAGCATCTAAAGCGGTTTTAGCGCTTCAAGAGCAATGGAATAATTTAAAAGGAGGTTTGCCTCGCGATGGTGGAAAAGAAGTTAGTCATAACTTTTGGTCTGACTTAAAAACGTTCTTTAAACACAAGAGCGAATTCTTCTCTAAAATTGATGCTGAGCGTAAGGCTAACTTAGCGGCAAAACAATTATTGATCGACCAGGTGAATGGCATCGTAGAAACAGGTACCATCACTCCTGAAGTGACCCAAATGGTGATCGAAACACAGAAAAAGTGGAAAGAGATCGGACATGTACCAGAAAAGCAGAAGGATTCCATCTATGCGAAATTCAAAGCTGTGTGTGACGCATACTTCAATTTAACCCGTGAGAAAGGTAAGAATGCAAAGGATGTGGAATTTGAAGGCAATTTAGAAGCGAAGCAAGCCGTATTGAAAGAGATGGAAGCGATGTTAAAGGATCCTAGCCTTTTAGCCACATTGGGTGAAAAGAAAGCGGCTTGGGATGCCATCGGTTTCGTACCTCGTAAAGAGGTGAAAGCGATTCAAGAAAGTTTCCGCACGACGTGGAATGCTTTGATTGATTTAGCGCGTACACAACCCAAAGAGCAGTTGGCTGCTTGGGGTTTTGAATTAAAATCATTGGCTTCGGAGGCAAATATTGGCGGAGAAGAGAAAAAATCTGCTTCCCCAGATGCGCGCAAGAAAATCCAAGCCTTAGAAAATGATATCGCCGTGTTAACCAATAACTTAGAATTCTTCGCGAAGTCTAAAAACTCGGATAAACTACGTGCTGAGGTCGAAAAGAAAATCGCTCAAGCGGAAAAAGAACTAGAAATGTTGAAAAAAGATTAATTTTTTTCAATCAATATTTTGCGTTTTAATCCATTTGGCTTACTTTTGTGAACTCAAATGCGCCTCCTTAGCTCAGCTGGTAGAGCAACTGATTTGTAATCAGTAGGTCATTGGTTCGATCCCGATAGGAGGCTCTGGGAAGCTCGACAGCAATGTCGGGCTTTTTTGTTTTAAACAGTGTTTTGGGGTCTTTTAAGCAGGTTTGCCTGTTGAACAATATAACTAGACATTTTATCTAGTATAATAAATGCTGTTTCGATGAATTTCTCCATCCAGCCTGATTTTCATAATCAACAAAATACACTTTCAAATCAGCTTGACTTTCGTATCGAACGAAATAAATCTTCTTCTTAGCTTGACTTGCATAGTTGGTGAAAAACCACTTGCCATTATTATTTCCAACCTGATTTTCGTATTTGACTTTAAATACTTTTAAGTCCGCTTGACTCTCGTAGTTGACTACAAAAACCTTAACATCAGCTTGATTTTCGTAATCAACAGAAAAGATTTTTTGAGCTTTAGTAGTTAATGAACTTAGGAGCAAAAACACAAAAAGAGTTAAGAATGAATTGGTTGTCATAGCTAGTCTATTTTTCTTTGATTTAGTAATTTTTGGAAATCTTTAATAGAAGAATTCTCTCTCTAAAAGTACTAATTAAACGCTAAAAAAGAATTATCTATCAAAATTGATTAATTACACAAAATAGTGCACTATATTGCACAAGTTAACCCAAAAGAGGCTATAAAAATCAAAAATTACAAATAAAAGAGCATTATAATGCACCATCAAGACATCATAGAAACGCTCAAAAAGCGTCGAATCATGCTCCAAGTGAACCAAGAAACCCTTGCATTGCTATCTGGTATTAGCCTAAGAACGGTTAAACAATTTGAGAGCGGAAAAGGAAATCCAACGTTGGAAACGCTTCAAAAACTAGCCGATGTTCTTGGCCTTGAATTGCATTTAGCCATTAAAAATATAGCAACAGAAAATGAGGACAGCGACGATATTCTATAAGAATGAACCAGCTGGAATATTGAGCCAACTGAATAATGGAAGTTTTCATTTTCAGTATGTAGCGTCTTGGCTTGAAGATAAAAAGAAGCCGGCAATCAGTTTAACTATGCCTAAGTCAAAAAAGGAATTTAAGTCCCCTCACCTATTTCCAGTTTTTTATCACTTGTTACCAGAGGGAGCAAATAAGCAAGCGGTTTGCAAATTCAAGAAGATTGATCCGTCGGATCATTTTGGCATACTGTTACATACCGCTCAATTCGATACGATAGGTGCGATAACCATAGAACAAATAGACTGATAGGTGAGTTTTCCTCTGCTTACATATTGCCCGAGTACACTAGCGGAAGGTCATTCCAGCTATAACAGATCTGCGATTCAGCGACTATTCTCTAATCACAAGGTAAATCATGTGCTGCCTTATAATTCTCCAGCAAGTTCTGAGGAGGTTTCAGGTATTTTCTATGAAAATAGAACGATTATGTCTATTTCAGGGGTGCAAGAGAAGTTCTCGCTCGTACTGGAGAAAAATAAATTGCGTCTTGCCAAAGCTGGGGAATGCGGAGATTACCTATTGAAACCAATTCCCACTCTAGGAAAGAATAGACATTGGATGCCAGCAAACGAGCATTTGACAATGCAGATAGCTAAGCAAGTGTTTCAAATAGAGACGGCGGAGAATGGGATTGTTTTCTTCCAAAATGGGGAAATGGCCTATTTAACGAAACGATTCGATCGAGATGAGACTGGTCTGAAGCGAGGAAAGGAAGACTTCGCGGTTTTGGCAAACAGAACACCACAAACAAACGGCGCTAATTACAAATACGAAGGAAATTACCTCGAATTGTTCCAAATCTTGCAGCAATATGTGCCTGCCTATGCCACCGAAGCCGCTAAATTATTTAAAATCATCCTATTTAATTACCTGTTTTCGAATGGCGATGCGCACTTAAAAAAATTCTCATTAATAGAAACAAGTGATGGCGATTTCGTATTAAGCCCCGCCTATGATTTATTGAATTCTCAACTGCACATCGCAGAAAACGACTTTGCTTTACAAGGAGGCCTATATCCGAAGGCACAATACCAAGGAAAATTAATGAATCAGTTTATACACTTGGGAAAACTGGCTCAAATACCTGTAAAAATGGTGGAGCGATTATTAGCACAAATGCTAACTAACTCAGACCTAGTTGAGCGCTTAATTAGAAGCTCATTCCTAGATGAAACCGGCCAAAAATCCTATTACCAGGCCTACCAAGGGAGATTAAAACGATTGAAATTCACCTAGCATTATTTCCACTTGCCTCACAATCTCCGGCAAATCCTGCTTTTTCATACAAGCAAAATGTCCTTTAGTACAAGTCTTGGTGCCAAAATTAGAACACGGTTGACAAGTCAAATCTGGAACTATGGATTGAAACACTTTTGCTTTCGAATCTACAGGCATCAATGGCTCGACCTGCAAAGCGGGAGAAGTAGCTCCCCAGATCGCGATTACATTCTTTTCAAAGGCACAGGCGATATATAACATACCGGTGTCGTGCGAGATGACGACACGAGCTTTGGCAACCATCAAAGCAGATTCATGCAAAGAATAAGTTCCACAGGTATTTACGATTCTAGCAGGATCTAGCGCAGCTAATCTATCGCCATCTTCCTTCTCCTCCTTGCCACCTACTAGTACAATCGGATACTGAATTTGCCCACATAAGTCCTTCAGAGACTCCAAAGGCAATTTCTTGGTAGCATACGAAGCACCAATGACTAAAGCCACATAACCTTCTGGGAAAAAAGAGGGCTCTTTTACCTCAGATGGCACAAAATAATCCAAGCCTTTTCCATCATAAACAACCCCTAATGGCGCTAGAGCATCCACGCTGCGTAAGGAAATATGGCGATCGGCCATTTTATTCAGGTGGAATTTGGTTAACAAAAACTTCTCAGCACTTAGCTTATTATAGGATAAATAGGGAACGCCTAATGCCAAACGAATCCGCAAACTGCGCAGATTCTTGTGCAAATCGATGATGTAATCGAATTTGTAGGCCTTTAATTCCTGGATGGTGGCCGAAAGATCTTTGTCAAAATAATGGAACTGATCCACATAAGGATTCGCCTCCGAAACGGCTTTCAACGACTTCTTCGTCAAGAAATGAATCTCCACACCGGGAATCTGCTGCTTCGCACAACGCAAGGCTGGGGAAGCTAAAACGATGTCGCCAATGGCCGAGAAACGAATAAAAAGTAGCCGCATAGGTAAATTCTGAATTTAAAGTTAATTCATCCCGGGAGAATTTCTATTGTAAATGTTTTATTTTAAATTTAGCTATGCAACGTAGAAACTTCAT